>DATGVY010000549.1:0-2116 GCA_035299845.1 Streptosporangiaceae bacterium | reverse complement strand
GCCGGGGCGCTCGATGACGCCATCGCGGAGGTGGAGCACGCCACCCGCGGCCTGCTGAAGCTGGCCATGGGAGGTACAGCCGTCCGCGGAGCGGCAGGCCGGGAGGGTAGACCGGACCACCCCGCCGGTAGGCAAGGCCGCGCTGATCGCGTCCGTCGGCGGCCAGCGCGCCTTCGCCGACTGGACAAACCCCAACCATCGGCTGCGACGGCTGCTAGCCGAATTCATCGGCATGGCCGGGCTCACCTTCATCCTCTCCGGGGCGGCCGCCATCCTCGCCCGTTACGGCGGCCACGCCCTGCAGCCCTGGCAGACGGTACTGGTCCTGTCAGTGGTCTCGGCGCTGTGGCTCGTGGTGGCCGTCTACTTCCTTGGCGACATCTCAGCCCACTTCAACCCTGCGACGACGCTGGCGTTCGCGCTGCGGAGGGATATGGGCTGGGTGATGGCCGGCGTCTACTGGGCCGTCCAGTTCGCGGCGGCCGCCTCCGGGTCCGGACTGGCCCGCGGGTTCTTCGGCCCAGCCGGGAACCTAGCGGCCACGATGCCCAAGCCCGGTCTAGCGTCAATGACGGGGAGTTAAGGCCCGGGCTTGGCGGTCAAGCACCTGCTTCGGCGTGTCGTGACCGTATGGCAACGGAGGTCCAGTAAGACAGGGAAATCTGCCAAGATCAACCTGTCTGCGAGGACCTCCGTTGCCTGTTCAGTGTGCCATCGGTTCGGCTGTGACAGCCATCACCTGGACGATCACGGTAGCGGCCGGAGTGCTCGCGCCCGGGCATCTGGGCGAGCTGACCCGGATCGTGCCGCTCGAGCTGGCGGACGCGGTGGTGGCGGAGAACGGCGCTGGCGAGCGGCGGCGGCGCCTGCTGCCCTCGCGGGTGGGGATCTACTTCGTGCTCGCGATGTGCTTGTTCCCCGGTACCGGGTACCTGGGGGTGTGGGCGAAGCTGACCGCGGCCCTGGGCGGGCTGGGCCTGGCCGTGCCGTCGCCCCGGGCGCTGCGGGACCTGCGCCGCCGCCTGGGGCCTGCCCCGTTCCGGGCGCTGTTTGAGGTGCTGGCCGGGCCGCTGGGCGGGCCGCGCACGCCCGGGGTGATGTTCGGCCGGTACCGGACGGTGGCCTTTGACGGCTGCAAGTCGGTCAAGGTCCCCGACACGCCGCGCAACCGCGGCTGGCTGGGCAAGCTGAACGCCGCGCTCGGGGTGACCGGCTACCCGGTGATCCAGCTGATGACCTTGTGCGAGACCGGCACCCGCGCGCTGATCGGCGCGGCGTTCGGCAGCCCCGCCGACGGGGAGATCACCTGGGCGCGCAAGCTGTGCCACCTGCTGGACGAGTCGATGCTGGTGCTGATGGACCGCGGCTTTGACGCCGGGAAGTTCCTCGCCGAGGTCGCCGCCACCCGCGCCCAGTTCCTGGTCCGGGTCAAATGCGGCCGCCGCCTCCCGGTCCTGGCTCACCTGCCCGACGGGTCCTTCCTGTCGCTCATCGGCGGGGTGAAGGTCCGGGTCATCACTGCCAGCGTGACCGTGACCTGCCACGACGGCACCAGCTACGGCGACAGCTACCAGCTCGTCACCACCCTGGCCGACCACCGCGCCTACCCCGCCCCGGCACTGATCACCTTGTACCACGAGCGGTGGGAACACGAGATCGCCTACCTCGCGCTGCGGCACACCCTGCTGGGCGGCCGGGTGCTGCGCTCGGGCGACCCGGCCGGCCTGCAACAAGAGATGTGGGCGCTGCTGGCCCTCTACCAGGCGCTGCGGATCGCGATCACCGACGCCGTGGCCACCGTCCCGGGCACCGACCCCGACCGGGCCAGCTACCAGATCGCCGTCGAAACAGCCCAGGCCCTGGTCACCGGCGCCCGCAACGTCCTGGACGGCGCGAGCGACCTGGCCGGGGACATCGGCCGGGCCGTCCTGGCCCGCCTGCACCCGCCCCGCCGGCCACGCGTCTGCGCCCGCCGGGTCAAATCCCCGCTCAGCCGCTGGAACAAGCACCCGCCCGGCAAGCCCCGCACCAACCTGCGGGTCATCAAGATCGCAACCGCGATCCGCCATGACCACACGACGGCAGCGACACACCGACAACAGTGCTTGACAACCGC
>DATGVY010000548.1:0-11896 GCA_035299845.1 Streptosporangiaceae bacterium | reverse complement strand
GGCCTGACGGGGACCGGCGCGGCCTGACGGGGACCGGCGCGGCCTGACGGGGACCGGCGCGGCCTGACGGGGACCGCCGCGGCCTGACTAGCGCGGCGTTCGCTCGCCTGGCTGGAAAGCCGGACCATGCCCGGGGATGATCACCGAGGCGAGTCCGAGAATCCGCTCCCGGCTGGCCCGCAGCACCTCCCGGTCCGCGGCGAACGGGTCGTCGGCCGGCCCGTCGGCGCCCCACCAGGCATGCGTGCACGCGTACACGCCATCCGGTCCCGCGGCCAGCGTCGTGATGTCCTCGGCCGTGTGACCGGGCGTCCGCAGCAGCCGCACCGACGGGCTGAGCACCGTGCCCTCGGCGTCCCGGCTGGTCCACACGTCGCCGTCGTAGCAGGCCCAGTGATCGTGGATCCGCGCGGCCGGGAACAGCGCGGCGTTGACCGTGTGGTCCGGGTGGTGGTGGCTGAACACGATGTCGGTTACGTCGGCGGGCGCCGGGCCATGCCCGGCAAGCGCCGCGAGCAGCTGATCCCTGGCGGGCACCATGCCGGGATCGACCACGATGACCGCGTCGCCGTCGAGGATGAGCGTTACCGTGCTTGCGACGTGCTCGACGCCGCCGGTCTCGCGGGCATAGCCCGCCTGCAGGACGTGTACCCGCGCCGTCCCGGGCATAGGAACCCCAGAATCTGACACGCTGCCCGACACTACCGCCGGATGGCCGAGGCGGTAAGGCTGCGTGCGATGCCGGCCGCGGACTTCCTTGGTGACTGCTTCGAGGATGAGCGTCCGCCAGGTAGCCCTCCGGCACCGGCGACGTCAGCGCGGCCGCGCGGCAGTCAGCCAATGCAGAACTCGGCCGAGTTTCATGATCCCGGGGATTTTTCAGTCGCTACGACTGAAAAATCCCCGGGATCATGAAAGACCTGCCCGGCGTGGTCGTCAGCTGCCGTTCGCTGCCTTGGCGGCGGCCTTCATCTGCTTCTTGAAGGCGCGGACCTCGGCCAGCGACGCATTGTCCACGATGTCCGCTACCGAGTAGCGCGAGCCCTCCTCGCCGAACCGGCCGGCCGCCTCGCGCCAGCCAGCTGGCCGCACGCCGAGCTGCTTGCCCAGCAGTGCCATCAGGATCTGCGCCTTATACGCGCCGAACCCGGGCAGCTCCGACAGGCGCCCGAGCAGCTCCTCGCCGCTCGCGGCATCCGCCCAGACCCGGGCGGCGTCGCCGTCGTAGCGGTCGGCGATGATCCTGGCGAGCTCCTGGACGCGGCCGGACATCGCCCTGGGGAAGCGGTGCAGCGCGGGCCGCTCGCTGAAGATCGCCGCCAGCGCCTCGGGGTCGTAGTCGGCGAGCTCTTCAGCGGTCGGCTCGTGCCCGAGCCGCTGCACCAGGACCTGGGGCGAGCTGAATGCCTTCTCGAGCGGGACCTGCTGGTCGAGCAGCATGGCGATCAGCAGCGCCAGCGGGCTGCGGGACAGCAGCTCGTTGGCGCTCGCGTCGATGGGCAGCGACAGCGTCATGGCGTCCTCCGGTTTCGTGCCCCCATCATTGTCCATCGGGCATCGGCTGAGCCACTGCCGCGAGCGGCGGCACCCAGCCCGCCAGCCCAGTCGGCCCAGCCCGCCGGCCCAGCCCCGCCGGCCCAGCCCCGCCGGCCCAGCCCGCCGGCCCAGCCCAGCCCGGCCCGGCAGCGCACCCGAGGTCAGCGACCCGGCGGAACTTCGGCGGTGCGGTTGGCGTTACCGTAGCGACCGCGGATGTGGTCTAGTTAGCAGGTCGGTACGGAGCGGGAACGCGTGATCTCGCCGAGGAGAGGGAGTCCGGTATGTCGCCTCAGATGAAGTACGGCATAGCCGGTGTCATCGTCGGGCTCATCCTGTTCACGATATTGCCCTGGTATGTTCCGCTGCTTATTATCGCGGCGGCGATCGCCATCCCGGCAATCCTTTACCGGATGCTCGACCCGTCCCAGCGCCGCCGCGTGCGCCGTGCCCGCGGCCGCAAGCAGCTCGGCGGCTGACGCCCGGGCCAGTCAGCGCGCCGGCTCTGCGCGGCCGCGGCAAGTGCACCGGTGATGGTCAGCTGAGCAGCCCCGGATAGAGCAATGAGAGCTCGCGGGGATATGCCGCGATCAGCCGCAGCTCGTCGTCGGTGAGCGGTTTGCCGGTTGCCGACGCGCAGAGCTGCACCAGCCTGAACGCCAGGTCCTCCTCGTCGCCGGCCTCGATGCCGAGGCCGTCAAGCACGTGCCTGAACCCGGCCAGCCCGCCATACTCCCCGGTCAGCACGACCCGGCCGTCCGTGGCATGCCAGTCAGCCGGGAACGGGCCGAGCGTGTCGTCGTCGTACAGCTCATAGTTGTGCCGGTCCTTGAGCGCGCCGTCGGCGTGGATGCCAGACTCGTGCGCGAAGGCGTTGCGCCCGGTGCCCGGCTGATTCTGCGGCAGCGGCTGGCCAAAGGCGTAACTTGCCCACAGGGCGAACCGGCGGGCCCAGGACAGGTCAACCGGATCGCCGATCGCGGCCTGGCCGGACACCCCGAAGGCGTGCCGGAAGGCCAGGATGCAGGACAGCAGGTCGGCGTTGCCCGAGCGCTCGCCGATGCCGTTGATGCAGGTGTTGATCCAGGCGTCCTGTCCGGCGTCGAGGTCACCGAGCGCGCCCGATACTGAGTTCGCCACGGCCATGCCGAGGTCGTTGTGGCAGTGCGTCTCGACCGGAATGGATACCGCCGATGCGAGCTTCGCGAACCGCTCGCGAATCCGCTCCGGGCTATCCCCGCCGATCGTGTCGCAGTAGCGCACCCGGTCGGCGCCGGCGTCCCTGGCGGCGAGCGCGAACTCGCGCAGGAACGCATCGTCGGTACGGGACCCGTCCTCGGCGTTGACGCCGATGGTCTCGGCGCCCGCCTGCTTCGCCGCGGCGACGGCGGCGGTCATCTCCGTGATGATCGCCGCGCGGTCGAGCCTGCCGCGGAACTTGTGCTCGATCATCTGGTCGGAGGTGGAGATCGACAGGTTGTAGTGGCTCAGCCCCAGCGGGGCGGCGCGCTCGACGTCGGCGGGGATGGCGCGGCACCAGCCGGACAGCCGCAGCTGGCCGAACGCGCCGGCTTCGGCGAGCGCGACATTCGCCCGGATATAGGGCACCTCGTGGAAGAGGAACGGGAAGCCCAGTTCTGACTGTGCCACCCCCAGCCTGGCCAGGTAGAAGTTGATCATCGTCTTGCCGAACTTGGACAGTCCCGTCCGCGCGGTCTGCACGCCGTCGCGGTTGGTGACATCAAGGAAGTGGATCGCGGGCATTCCCTGGCCTCCCGGCTCGTCGGGGCACGGCCGTCGCGAGGTCCCTGGCTGCGGTCCCGGCCTGCGCGCATCGCGTTGCCCGGCACTGCCGCAGCCGCATCTCGCTACGCTGCCTTCCATAGTCGATCGTTAGTGTACTGTTGAAATCAATGTTGATTAAAATCAACTATGTAGGGAGCTGACTCGCGTCTTGGGGCGGCATGCGGGATCTGGCTCCCGATTGGGCGGGCATGCGGGATCTGGCTCCCGTATTGAGGGGTATGCGGGATCTGGCTCCCGGCCTCGGGAGCAGGAAGGACAGTGCGAAGGATCAGCGTGACGGACTGGATCGGGGCGGCGGAGGCCGCGCAACGGCTCGGGATCAAGCAGGCCAGCCTGTACTCCTATGTCAGCCGGGGCGTCCTCACCCGGCGGACCGGCCCGGACGGCAGGGCCAGCCTGTTCGACCCAGCTGAGGTGGCGACCCTCGCCCGGAGAGGCAGGCCGCGCCGTGAGCCCGGCGCTGCCGAGCTGGTCATCGAGACCTCGCTGACGGAGATCGCCGGTG
The DNA here is from genome assembly GCA_035299845.1 of Streptosporangiaceae bacterium. Lineage (GTDB taxonomy): Bacteria > Actinomycetota > Actinomycetes > Streptosporangiales > Streptosporangiaceae > Palsa-506. Next base: position 8,049 of record DATGVY010000548.1, on the reverse strand, counting down.
ACCGGCTCTGGTACCGGGGTCTTGACGCCACCGTGCTGGCGGCCGACCGGACCTTCGAGGAAGTCGCCGGCCTGCTGTGGACAGGCTCCTTCGGCGATGCCGAGGCACCCTGGGGCGCCACCAGCGACGCCATCGCCGTCGGCACCGCCGCCCAGGCCGCGCTGCCGGCCGGCACGCTGCCGCTGGAGCGGCTGCAGGTCATCGTTCCGGCGCTTGCGGCTACCGACCCGCTCCGCCTCCAGCTCGACCCGCCCGCCGTGATCGCGGCGGCGCGCGGCCTGATCGCCGGCCTAGTCGACTGCCTGCCCCTGGCCCGCGCAGCGCAGGGCACCGCCGCCGGCCCGGGCTCTGACGCAGGCCAGGAAGCAGACGCGCGCCCAGGCTCCGCGGCCGGTCCGGCATCAGCGGCCGGTCCGGCATCAGCGGCCGGTTCGATAGCTGCGGGCGGATCTGCTGCCGCCGGGCCGGCTGCCGTGGCTGGCCTGTCCATGGCCGCGCGGCTGGCGGCCAGGCTCTGCCCGCACCCCGAGCCTGGCCTTACGGCCGTCCTGCAGACGGCGCTCGTGCTGCTGGCCGACCATGAGCTCGCTGCCTCCACCCTTGCTGCGCGGGTCGCCGCCTCGGTACGGGCGGATCCTTATGCGGTAGTCGCGACCGGCCTCGGCGCGGTCGGCGGCGCCCTGCATGGCGGCGCTTCCCTGGGCGCCGAGCTGATGCTCGCCTCGGCCAGCGAGCCGGCCGATGCGCCTCGCGTGGTCGGTGAGCTGCTCAGGCGCGGGGAGCGGATCCCCGGATTCGGGCACTTCGTCTATGAGACTGGCGACCCAAGATCCGTAAAACTGCTTTCTATGATCAGGGACCTCGCACCCGACTCGGTACGGCTGGCCGTAGCCGACGCGGTGCTCGCGGAGGTCGGCCGCCGGGCACTGCCCGAGCCGAACATCGACTTTGCGCTCGCCGCCCTCGTCGACGTGGCAGGCCTGATCCGGGGTGCCGGGGAGGCGGTGTTCGCGGTCGCCCGCTGCGCCGGCTGGCTTGCGCACGCGCTGGAGGAGTACGCGCGCAGGACGCCAATCCGGCCGCGCGGCATCTACACTGGGCCACCCAGAGACTCAGCCTGAGCTTGCTATCTTCTGGGGAGCATGCGGCTACCGATCGGCACTGCCGCGCGCTGGCACGGCTCCGGCGGCGCTGGCGCGGGGTGACGCCGGGGAGGGGCGAGCGGCGATGATCGAGATAGTGACGATCGATACGGAGTCCCTGGGCGACCGGGGCTATCTCGTGACCGACGGCTCGCTGGCGCTGGTCATCGACCCGCAGCGGGACTTCGACCGGGTACTCGAGCTGGCCGCCGCGCGCGGGGCGGAGATCACCGGAGTCTTCGAGACCCACCTGCACAACGACTACGTCACCGGCGGTTACGCGCTCGCCCGCGCAACCGGCGCCGCCTATCACGTGAACGCAGCCGATCAGGTGACGTTCGAGCGGACTCCGATCGCCGACGGCGATGTCATCGAGGTCGGCGCCATGCGGCTGCGGGCGCTGGCCACGCCTGGTCATACTTTCACGCACCTGTCGTACGCGCTGGAGGACGGCGGCACGGTTATCGCGGTCTTCACCGGCGGCTCGCTGCTCTACGGCTCGACCGGGCGGACCGACCTGCTGGGTGCCGAGCACCGGGTCGAGCTGGCCAGGGCGCAGCATCGGTCGGCCCGACGGCTTGCCCGCGAGCTGCCCGATGGCGCGGCTGTCTGCCCGACGCACGGGTTCGGCAGCTTCTGCTCGGCGACGCAGTCGGCCGGCATGTCCTCGACAATTGGCAACGAGAAGCGCGTCAATCCCGCACTCACCCTGGCTGAGGCTGAGTTCGTCGACACTATGCTGGCGGGGCTGGATGCCTACCCGGCTTACTACGCGCACATGGGCGCGGCGAACGCGGCCGGACCGGCCGCGCCCGATCTCTCCCCGCCGCGCCGGGCCGACGCCGCCGAGCTGCGGCGCCGCATCGACGCGGGGGAGTGGGTCGTTGACCTGCGGTCGCGGCGGGCATTTGCCGCCGGGCACCTGCGCGGCGCACTGAACTTCGAGCTCGGCGACAGCTTCGCGACCTACCTGGGCTGGCTCATCCCGTGGGGCACGCCGCTGACGCTGATCGGCCAGACCGCCGCGGACGTGGCCGCGGCGCAGCGGCAGCTGGTCCGGATCGGGATCGACAGACCGGCAGCGGCCAGCGCGGGCCCGGCCGAGGTGTGGTCCGGCGGCGAGCCGCTGGCGTCATTCGAGGTCGCTGGCTTCGCCGAGCTTGACCGAATGCGGGCCCGCGGCTACATAGTGGTGCTCGACGTGCGCCGCAACGGCGAGTGGGCCCAGTCCCGCGTTGACGGGGCCGTGCACATCCCGCTGCACGAGCTTCCGGCGCGGATGGACGAGCTATCGGCGCGGATCAACGGGCTTCCCGGCAGCGAGGTGTGGGTGCACTGCCAGGGCGGCTACCGCGCGTCGGTCGCCGCGTCCCTGCTGGACGCGGCTGGCGTGCCGGTGGTGCTCGTCAACGATGAGTTCGGGGGGCGGAGCTGACCGGCCTTGACCGCGGTGCCGGCTGACCCGGTGCCGGCGGACCCGGCGCCGGCGGACCCGGCGCCGGTCGCGTCGCACTGGTCGCATCGGTACCCGGCCCGCGACGCCCGGGCGGCCAGGGAATCAGATGAGCCGGCCCGGCATTCTCCCTAGACCAGCGCTTCACCAGGAGACTTGCCATGGCCGTACGCCGCCTGAACCACGCCGTCCTGTACGTCAGGGATCTGGCCGGGATCGTTGACTTTTACCGTGCCACGCTCGGCTTCGAGGTTCGCACCGAGATCCCGGGCCGGGCCGCGTTCCTCCGGGCGCCGGGCTCGGCTAACGATCACGACCTAGGCCTGTTCGAGGTCGCTGACGCGGAGCTGCCGACGGGCCCGTCAATCGGGCTCTATCACCTTGCCTGGGAGGTGGGCACCCTGGCCGAGCTCGCCGATGCGCGCACGAAGCTCGCCGACCGGGGCGCGCTGGTCGGGGCCAGCGACCACCGGGTATCCAAGTCGCTGTATGCCAAGGATCCGAACGGGATCGAGTTCGAGGTGATGTGGCGGGTTCCGGCCGAGGACTGGGAGCAGGAGCTGCAGGGCGGCGGGATGATCTCGCCGCTGGACCTGGATGGCGAGCTGGCCCGGTGGGGCGACCGGGTGACCGGCGCCGCTGCGGGGTCAGTGACCTGAGCTGCCCGGGCCGTGCCGCCGCCAGGGTGGTGAGATCCCGGGATCGGTCACCGGAGCTGCCCGGGCCATGCCGCCACTCACATCTCTGGCGCCCCGCCCGCCCCGCCCGCCCTGCCCGCCCCGGCCGCCCCGCCCGCCCCGCCTGGCCGTGCTCGCGGAGACCCGGTTCCTTGATCACGGAAACTTCGGGGGGCCCCAGCACCGCAAAGTTTCCGTGATCAAGGAACCGGCCTGGCTCCGGCCCTGGCGCGGGCGTGCCGTCGCCCCCCGATGGCGGGCCGGGGCGTTACCGCCCGATAGCCGGCGGGGCGTCTGCCCTGGCCGGCGGCCTGGTGCTGGCCTCGATCGTGCCCTTGTAGGCAAGCCCCCGGATGTGCACGACTGGCGCGTCACGCGGCAGCTGGCTCTCCCGATCCTCGCCGGCCGACCAGCCCTTGGTGACCCCGAACCCCTCCATCTCGACCCGGATCCCCGGCGGCACCAGGATGTCGATCCGCGATTTATAGGCGATGGCAACCACGGTCGTGACATGCGCAGTCAGCTCCGCGGCGCGCAGGTCGAGCAATCCGCCGCCCTTGTAGACAACCGAGGTGAACCGGTCAGGGACCTGCCAGCGCCCGCCCCGCCTGATCGAGCTCTTCACAGCGACGGCGAACCGCCCTGGCTTGCGCTCAGCGGTGAGCGCGGCCGTCGGCTGGCCGGCAGCGGCAGGCAGGTCGTCGAGCAGCGGCGTCAGGTTCGAGCTGGTCTTGGCCGTGAGCGCCGCGCGCATCCGCCTATCGAATTCGTCGTCGTCCAGCCTGCCCTCGGCGAAGGCAGCCTGCAGCCGCTGCACGACCGCTTCCCTGTCCTGGTCAGAAGCGCGGATGGCCCGCGGGCGAGCCGGCTCCGTGCCCGGCACGGGCGCCGATCCTGGCATCCGCCCCGGCTCTGACTCCGGCACGGGCGCGGGCCCTGACTCCGGCACGGGCGCCGGCCCGGCTGGCTGCTCCATGGATGACCTCCTGCGGCTAATCGCGATATATCTTAACTCATCAGGATGCGGGCGCACTAGAGCCGGTCAGCTCCTCGTACAGCCGGACGGTCTGCCGGGCGATGCCCGCCCAGTCGAACTCGGCCACCGCCCGCTCGCGTCCCCGCTGGCCCATCGCGGCAGCCAGGGCCTGGTCGCGGACCAGCGCGTTGACGGCATCGGCCAGCGCCACCGGATCGCCGGGCGGCACCAGGAGACCCGTTTCGCCGTCAGCCACCACTTCGGGAATGCCGCCGACCCGGGATGCGACCACCGCGGTGCCGCAGGCCATCGCCTCCAGGTTCACGATGCCGAGCGGCTCGTACAGCGACGGGCAGACGAACGCGGTGGCATGCGAGAGCAGCTGGATCACCTCGCGCCTGGCCAGCATGCCGGACAGCCAGATCACCCCGGACCGGGTATCCAGCAGGTCCTGGACCAGTCCGGTGACCTCGGCGGCAAGCTCCGCCGTGTCCGGCTGGCCAGCGCAGAGCATCAGCTGGGTGCCGGGGTCGAGCCGGGCGGCGGCGCGCAGCAGGACGGACAGCCCCTTCTGCCGGGTGACGCGGCCGACGAAGACCACCAGCGGTCGGCCGGGTTCCGCCCCGTAGCGCTCCAGCACGTCGGTGCCGGAATCGGGGGCATACTCGCGGGTGTCGATCCCGTTGCGGATCACCCGCACGCGGTCGGCCGGGATGGCCGGATAGCAGCCGAGCAAGTCAGCCCGCATCCCCTCGGAGACGGCGATGACAGCAGCCGCCGACTCCAGCGCAGTGCGCTCGCACCAGGAAGAGAGTGCATAGCCGCCACCAAGCTGCTCGGCCTTCCACGGGCGCAGCGGCTCAAGCGAGTGCACGGTGACGACGTGCGGCGCGCCGGACAGCAGCGCTGCCAGATGGCCGCCCAGGTTGGCGTACCAGGTGTGGGAGTGCACCACGTCGGCGGCGGCAGCGGCGGACGCCATCGACACGTCGGCGGAGATCGTCTGCAGTGCCTGGTTCGCGCCGGCCAGCCGTTCCCATGGCTGATGGGCGATTGCGCCGGGCCGGGCGGCACCCTGGCAGTGCACGGTAAGGCTGACCAGGCCGCTGAGTTCGCGCGCCAGGTACTCGACGTGAACGCCGGCCCCGCCGTACACGTCCGGCGGATACTCCCTCGTCAGCAGTGCTACCGTGAGCTTCCCCCCGGGACCGCCCGCGGTCACTCCGGCACCGGCTGGCCCTTGCCGACGACGGTGATGCCGCCCGTCGAGACGACGAACCCGCGCGCCTTGTCGTGCTCCTTGTCGACTCCGATCTGGACGCCTTCGGGTACCACGACGTTCTTGTCGAGAATCGCGTCCCTGACCACTGCGTGCCGGCTGATCCGGGTGTTGTTCAGGACGACGGCCCGCTCTACGGTCGCCCAGCTGTCGACCCTGACTCCCGGGCAGAGCACGGACTTGCGCACCAGCCCGCCGGAGACGATGACGCCATTGCTGACAAGGCTCGAGATCGCCCGGCCGACCCGGTCGCCCTTGTCGTGCACGAACTTGGCCGGCGGCATAGACGGCACGCTGGTCAGTATCGGCCACCGGTCGTTGTACAGGTTGAAAACCGGGTGCACGGCGCACAGGTCCATGTGCGCGTCAAAGTACGAGTCGAGCGTCCCGACGTCGCGCCAGTAGCCGGCGTCCCGCTCGGTCGCGCCAGGCACGTCGTTTTCCAGGAAGTCGTAGGCCTGGGCGCTGCGCTGGCTGACCAGCATCGGGAGGATGTCGCCGCCCATGTCGTGCAGGCTGTCGTCGTTGGCCGCGTCCTTGCGCAGCGTCTCGACGAGTGCATCACTGGTGAAGACGTAGTTACCCATCGAGGCGAACGCCTCGTCCGGGTGTCCGGGCCGGCCCGGCGGGTCGGCCGGCTTCTCCAGGAACGCCTCCACCGTGCGCCCGTCCTTGCCGACCTCGATGACGCCGAACGCGGTGGCATCGGCCCGCGGCACCGGAATGGCCGCCACCGTGGCGGCCGCGCCCGATGCGACGTGCTGCCGGATCATCTGCCCTGGGTCCATTCGGTAGACGTGGTCAGCGCCGAAGACGGCGACAATGTCCGGCCGATCGTCGTAGATCAGGTTGAGCGACTGGTAGATGGCATCGGCGGAGCCGGTGTACCAGTGCGGGCCGCGCCGCTGCTGGGCCGGTACCGGCGTCACGTAGTTGCCGAGCAGGCTGCTCATCCGCCAGGTCGTGGTGATGTGCCGGTCGAGGCTGTGGCTCTTGTACTGGGTCAGTACGCAGATGCGCAGGCACCGCGCATTCACGAGGTTGGACAGCGCGAAGTCCACCAGCCGGTAGAGCCCGCCGAACGGCACGGCCGGCTTGGCGCGGTCGGCGGTCAGCGGCGCTAGCCGCTTGCCGGCCCCGCCGGCCAGCACGATGCCCAGGACCCGTGGCTCGGTCATTGTCGCCTCCAGGAGCATCGGTTTCCGGGACGTACCCGCCTCAGCCCGCTGATTCGGGAAGCCAGCAGCTCGGCCATCGGCCTTCTCCCCAGTGTTGTCCCATTGCCAGCCCGGAGGTAAGGGGCACGGGCCGATGCAGCCGGGGGAATATTGCGGACGCTGCGCTCCCGGGCGCTTCGGGCGCGCATTCCCGGCGTCCGGCACCCGGCGTCCGGCGTCCTGCGGCTGGCTGTGCCGGTGTCCGATGTCCGCGATGCACCAAGCGCCGGACAGTCGGCGCCGCCCGTACGGGCGGTCAGCTTTATGCATTACGCGGATCTTCGACTGCGGGTGCCCGAGCGCGGCCCAGTCATCCATGAGGCGGGGGGGCATTCGCGGGTCCGCATGGCGAAACCATGCCCTGGCCGGACTATCACATGGCCATCAGAGGCTGGCTGGTGCTACTTCGGCCATCAGAGGCTGGCTGGTGCTACTTCGCAACCTGGTCCCGATCGGCAGCATGAGCGCTGGCGCTTGCGCTCCGCATGCGGGTCGTCGCGGCCCGCGTAGCGAGCAGGCGCGCCGCCTCCATGCCGACGCCCATCACGACCGACCAGCTGAGCGCTTCCTTCAGCGCGACGTCGGGATCCTGCGGATCGGTGGGCGGCTCCTTGCCGGTAACCCGCCTCCAGCCTAAGGTGATCACCTTCCTGGCGATGCTCCCCGCGACGAACGCGGCGACCATGCCGACCACTCGGCTGCTGCCGCCGGCGCGTTTGGCTGCCATCCGATGTTCCTTCCTGACGATCGTCCGAGGATCATCCCACGGGGCCGCTGCCCGCGCGCGCGGCAGGACGTGATCTTTCAATGGCGGCGGCGAGTTCGGCGGGGTGCCTGGTGGCGACCAGCCAGTACGGCGGTGCCTGCGGTCCGCTGCTGACCTTGACGTAGACCGCGGCCTTGACGTACGGCCTGATGAGCGTGAAGGCTGCCGGGTCCGCCCGGGGACCGCGCATTGCGCGCGCCTGCGCCTCGTCGAGAGGCGTCACCTCGCCAGCCATCCGCAGCGGCAGGACGGTCTTGCCAACCCGCAGCTGCCCGTCGGCCACCTCGACGCAGATGCTGCCCCAGATCAGCAGCGCCCCGGCGCATCCGCCGCCGCTGACCGCATAGACCGCGATGGCGACCCCGACGCTGAACCCGGCCCAGAGGGTGCTGCCGAGGATCGCCGCGGTGAGCAGACCAAGCACCCAATAGGAGGCAGGCACCCGGAGCTGTTCGCGGTAGTTGCGCATCAGGCCACGGTAGTTGGTTACATGGAGGGCATGATTGGCCGATGGACGCGGCGGGGCAGCACGGACCGTG
>DATGVY010000547.1:0-2007 GCA_035299845.1 Streptosporangiaceae bacterium | reverse complement strand
ATCAGCCGGCAGCTGGTCGCTTACGACACAGGCTGCGCGTCCGAGAACTCCGACGCCAATGGGGAATACAGCGTCTGCCAGATGATGAGGGTGTTTGACCTCGTCACCGGGAAGCTCCGCTCGTTCGCGGCACCGCCGGGCTGGCGGGTGGGTACCGGGCCAACGGGGAGGACAGCTGGTCTGTCAGCGCGATAGCGCCCTCCGGTTCAATGATGGCGCTTTCCCCTCCGCCGAGGCGAATCCCGCGGTCAGCGCCTGCTGGTCAGCGAACGCAGCGGATTCAAACGTGTCCTGAGGGTAACCGACTCGGCTCCCTGGCCGCCATCGACAATGGCCCCGCGATGTGCAGACTAAGAGAGTCGCGGAAGTCGTCCTCGGGCTCCCGCCAGGTGCGGGCACGCCGAACGCCGCGGCATCGTGAGCAGGGCGGAGCGAGACATGTTCGAGAGGTTCACGGACCGGGCACGCAGCGTTGTCGTCCTGGCGCAGGACGAGGCCAGGATGCTCAGGCACGACTACATCGGCACCGAGCACATCCTGCTCGGCCTCATCCGGGACGGTGACGGCGTCGCGGCCAAGGTGCTGCAGGCCCTCGGGATCAGCCTGGAAGCCGTGCGCCAGCAGGTCAAGGAAGTCATCGGCCAGGGCAAGCAGGAGATCCAGTCCGGGCACATCCCGTTCACCCCGCGCGCCAAGAAGGTCCTCGAGCTCTCGCTGCGTGAGGCACTGCAGCTCGGGCACAGCTACATCGGCACCGAGCACATCCTGCTCGGCCTCATCCATGAAGGCGAGGGAGTCGCCGCGCAGGTACTCGTCAAGCTCGGCGCCGACCTCAGCGTCGTCCGCATGCAGGTGATCCAGGAGCAGGCGGACAACCCGACCACGGAGGAACTGCCCCGCGTCGCACAGGCCCGCGCTGCCGCCCGGGCAAAGGCCGGGCGGGCCGAGGCCGCCAGGGCCGAGGCCGCCAGGGCCGAGGCTGGGGGCTCAGCTGGGAAGCTGGATGAGATACTCAGCCGTCTCGACTCGATCAGCGACCGGCTCGCGGCCATCGAGCAGGCACTGAGCCACGGCACCGCCCCGGACGACGACTGACCGCTGCTAGCGCGAGGTTCCCCCAGGCCTCTAGGGCCCGTCATATTTGCCCAGGTCATAGAGCTTCAGGCGGCGAATCTACATGTCTGCGTGTAGTCATGGTGCACCACGTTCCCCTGGTGAATACGGATATCAGTGCATTCGGAGGGGAACTTCGGGCTAGCTCAGGCCCGCCCGCGCCCGCAGGGCCGTTACCAGCGCCGGGATGACCTGGTTCAGGTCGCCGATCACCGCGTAGTCGGCGTGCGAGATGATCGGAGCGTCCGGGTCGGTGTTGACCGCGACGATGTGCTTGGCGCTCATGCACCCGGCCATGTGCTGGATCGCCCCGCTGATGCCGCAGGCCAGGTAGAGCTCCGGCGAGATGCGGGTGCCGGTCTGGCCGACCTGCTGCTTGTGCGGCCGCCAGCCCTGGCTGGTGACCACCCGCGACACGCCGAGTGCCCCGCCGAGCAGCCCGGCGAGCTCCTCAAGCGGCCCGAATCCCTCCGGCCCGCCGACGCCGCGGCCGCCGCCCACCACCACCCTGGCCGTGGCCAGGGACACGCCGCCGGCCCGCTCCGCCGACTCGGTGGCGCGGACCGCGAGATCCTCGGCGGCCAGGTCCGGCCGGAATGCGTGCACAGTGATCGCTGCGGGCACCGCCGCCGGAGTGGCCGCTACGGCGTCGACGGCCACCGTGAGCAGGGCGGGCGACGCATCGAGCACGGCGTCCTCCAGCAGGCTGCCGGCCCACCGGTGCCGGACAAGCCGGTACCTGCCGTCGGATGTGCGCGCCGCGGAAGTACAGTTGGCCGCCATCGGCAGGCCGGTGATCGCGCCGAGATGCGCCAGGACCTCGTTCCCGCGGTCGGTGGCCGCGGCGACGACGGCCGTCGCTGACGACGTCGCGATCAGCCTGGCGAGCGCGTG
>DATGVY010000546.1:0-2570 GCA_035299845.1 Streptosporangiaceae bacterium | reverse complement strand
CGCATCGGCCGGGCGCGCTCTACTGGACGCATCGGCCCGGCAGCGACTTCTGGGTTGGAAGCGGCGTGTTCGTGACGGTCGAGCCGTGGAACGAATGGATAGCGACCATGATGTATGACCCGGCGGAGGGGGAGCCGGATCCAGGGCTGGGGTCAAAGTAGGCGGGCGGGGCTTTTGCTGCATGTCACGTTTTGATGTCTTTTCCGGTTTACAGGCCGAGCAGGTCGAGGGCTTGCAGGCCGGTGCGGTCCCAGGCGAGGTCGCGGCGGGCTGCGGCGTGGTTCGTCAGGCCGGCACGGTTCAGGACACTGACGACAGTGCTGGCAATGGAGGCGAACAGCCGGGGGGCGCCGCCGGCCCGCAGCCGGGAGGCGTCTTCGGCGTATGTGGTATCGCGTCGCAGGTGAAGGCCGTTCTCGATGCCCCAGTGGCCGCGGTTGCGGGCGAGCAGGAACTCCGGGCCGGCCTGGGCGGGGGTGAGCGCGGTGAGGGCGAGCACGGTCTCGCAGGAGATCTTGTGGCCGGCCGCGCAGCCGGCCATGTGCGGGTCGTCGCCGGCGGCGCGGCAGGCGGCGGTGGCGCTGCCGCGGATGTCGTGCCGGTACCGTTCGATGAGCATCATCTGGGCGGTGCCGGGGAACCGGCGGGTGATGCCGTCGGGGACCTGGCTGGTGACGCGGATGGTGCGGATTTCGTGCCGGCCGTGGCCGGTCTCGGCGGTGGCGTGCAGCACCGGCTCGTCGTGCCAGGGGTGGGCGTCGGCGAGGGCGTACAGGCCCGGCTGGTTGTCTTTCAGGTCGAGGATCCAGCCGATCCGCAGCTTGTTCATCGCCTCCACGTGCCCGGCCTGCGTATGCAGTGCGTCGGCCGTCACGATGACCAGCTCTTCTCCTTCTCCTGCTCCTTCTCCTGCTTCGTCGCCGTCGCCGTCGCCGTCGTGGTCGTGGTCGTGGTCGTGGTCTGGGCTGCCGTCGTTGCTGGCGCGGGGGTTGCTGAGGATGGCGTGCAGGAGGGGGACGAAGCAGGTGATCTCGTTGGTTTTCGCTTCGACGTCGGCCTGGCCCAGGACGGTGCCGGCGGTGACATCGTAGGCGGCGAGCAGGTGGGGCTGGGTGCCGTCGGGCCGGACGGCGCCGCGGACGGTCTTGCCGTCGACGGCGATGTGCCGCCAGTTCAGCCGCCCGGCGGCTGCCTCCTGCCGCAGCCAGGCGCACATCTGCGCGTCGGCGGCCTCGGCGTCGATCGCGCGGACCGTGCGCTTGATCGTCTTGTGGCTGGGCGGCACGTGCCGGCCGAGCCGCGTGTTGTACCGGATCCCGCAGCGGCGCAGCGCTTCTTGCGGCATGGTCGGCGCGAACTGCGCGGCGGCCAGGACGGAGTTCGCGCCGCACAGCCGGGCGACCACGACCACCACCAGGATCGCGGCCAGGTCATGCCGCCTGCCCTTGGGCTTGCGGTGGTCGGTGACCTGCGCCAGGTACTCCAGCAGCCCGCGCTCCCCGCTGACCCGGAGCCGGTTGAAGTCCGGTGCCCGGCGGCCGGCCAGCACCGGGGCGTCGAACCCCGCGGCCAGCGCCGCGATCCCGCCCGGGGCCAGCTCATACAGCCAGCACGTCTTCGGCTGCCCGTGATACGCGTAGTAGTCACGGCCGCGGCTGCGGCCGTACCCGGCAGTGCTCCCGGCCGGGGTGAAGTTGCAGGCCGCGTACACCGTCCCGGCATGGGCTGCGGGGTCGGTGAACGACTCCACCGCCATCAGCCGCACCCCGAACGCCGACAGGTAATCGCCGGGCAGCGCCCGCAGCATCGCGCCCAGGGCCCGCGACCCGGCATGGCGCACCGCGGCGGCGGCCGGCAGCACGCACAGCCGCTGGTTCGCGCACATCCGCTCCAGCCGAACCGCCCGCTGCCCGTCATCCCAGCCCACATGCTGATCGCGGACCGGGAGCCGCCACGCCGCCGACCCGAACGTGCCCAGCACCAGCGGCACCCCGCCGGCCTCGGCGACGTAGCGCAGCACCCGGCCCGACGCCGCCACCCCCAAAGAGTGATGCTCCTTCATCAGCGCGTTGTACCAGGCCACCTCATCGGCGCGGACAAGCCGGACAGTCAGCTCACCGGTATCATTTCGCTCATCAGTCACCCTGCCGTCATACCAGAAACACACGCAGATGTCTAGCCAGGGTAATCAGTGCAGGTCAGCTGCCATGACCCACTACTTTGACCCCCGCCCTGCCAGGTTGAGCAGCGCTGTGAGCAAATTGAAGCCCATCTTCCCAGCGGTCGCGAAGGTCTTGGGGTTGCTCGCCGCGGTCAGCCAGACTGGGAGTTCTGGCTGAACCGGACGAGGGAAGGTCCGCAGGGTCACCCGTTCTCCCAGGCCGTTGATATCTTCGACTGCCTCCCCTCGCCATAGGCGGCGCACCTTATCGATACGTTCGAAGGTGACCTGTTCCTTCTTCTGATAGGCAGCCTGGCTGAAGACGAAGTCCAGGGGCAGGAATCCCGGGGCGAAACCCAGGCCCACACGTCCGCCCGACAGGTTGTCGACGACCGCCCACTCCTCGGCG
>DATGVY010000545.1:0-6247 GCA_035299845.1 Streptosporangiaceae bacterium | reverse complement strand
GGAAATCGGCCACCCGGCCGGAGAGGCGCTGGCCCTGGTGGACCTCAATGTCGCGGCCTCATACACCGACGACCATGAGAACGCGCTGGCCTGGGCGCGGCAAGCGCAGCGGATCGACCCGGCACGCATACCCGGCTGGCTTGCCCGGCTGTCCAGCGATACGCTCACGGATGCCCTAAGCGGGGCCGGCGAGTTGACTGCCGCGCAGCGTAGCTGCGCGGAGGGGCTGGCCCGCGCCCGGCTGGCGGGCGCCCATTGGGATCAGGCGTACTGCTTGTGGCAGATGGCGGATCTGGAGCAGCAGACAGGGCACATATCTGAGGCCGGGGAGCACCTGTGGGAAGCGCTCGAGCTCGCCGCGCGGATCGGCGACCGGCTCCGCCTGCTCGACTGCCTTGAGCTCTGCGGGCACCTGTGCGCGGCAACGCGGCGCTGGGCCGAGGCCATTACCGTGTGGGCGGCATACGCCGCGCGCCGGCAAGACGACGGGATACTCGTCGATTTGCCGCAGAACGTGCGGCGCCGCCAGGAGCCGCTGCGGAAGGCAGAACAGGCACTGGGATCCGGCCGGATGCGCGCAGCCGAAGACCGCGGCGCGGCCATGACGCTGGCCACCGCCGTCGAGTTCGCCGCCCTACTGGCCGCCGCAGGCCCGCAGCAACCGCAGGCGCCGCCGGGACTGGGGCGGCTCAGTCCCCGGGAACGGGAGCTGGTCGCCCTGGTCGCCCAGGGCCGCACCGACGCCCAGATCGCCGGGCAGCTGTACATCAGCGTCAGCACGGTCCGCTCCCACCTTGACCGCATCCGGGACAAGAGCGGGTGCCGGCGGCGCGCCGACCTGACCCGGCTCGCGCTGCAGGCCGGCCTGGTCTAGCCAGCTCCGCGTGGGACCGCCAGGTCCTCTCCAGCTGCGGGCCGGGTGCGCCGGGGCCTGGATCCACTCCCGCGGGGGAAGGCTCCCGGCGGTCCTGCTCACCAGGCGCCGGCCATTGGGCGAGCGGGTGTACCTGTGGTGTCACGCGGGAACCTGCGGGCAGGATTTCGAGTCCGCCCTGCAGCTCCTCATCACGGCATGCTGGGCCCGGGACATAAAGGTGATCACGAACGACAGCCACCAGCAGCTCGTGACCCTGGACGTGATCCGCCGTCCCGCGCTGACGTCCGCGACAGTCGCCGCCAGCACCGGCCGGACGCGTCCCGCGAGCCAGCCACGGCTAGCGGCGGTCAGCACCGCCAGGCAGCCCGCCACAGCAGTGCACAACGGCAACGGCGAACGCCGCCGGGGCGAAGTCAGATTCTGGATCGACGACACCTACTGCCTCATCGGTGACCTGGACACAGGCGAGGATTTCTACTTCAGCCGTAACATGCTCATCTACCCTCAGGCCATCGAGAAGCCCGCAAGACCGGCGCCAAGGTGGCCTTCACGGCGCACGGCGCGCCGGACGGCAACAAGAAACGGCGCGCCGCCGCGGTGCTCGTGGTCGGCGAATACTACAAGGGCGCCCTGGTATGCCTTCCTCCCGGCAGGCCGCACGGCTGGCTCCGGCTCCAGGACCCGCTCGGCCACCCCCACCTGGTGTACCTGCAGGTGAACAGCAACGCAGAAGGCTACAAAATCGGGGACACTCTCAGCTTCCGCGTGGCCGCCAGCGACAAGGGCGCATACGCAGAAGACGTGACCCGCGCCGAAAAGGACGAGGCCGCCTGACCCCGGCCAAGACGGGAGGCCACGGGCACAGGCCCGCGGCCTCCCGGCCTTGGCAACGGCCGGGTCGCACAACAGTCTTGCGGAACACTGTCAGCAGGATCACCCGGCGCCCCGGGGCGGGCCAGTAGGTGACCCGGGTCTGCTGGGCAAGCAGGTGGAACCGGGGATTTCTTCGAGGTGCTCCGCGAGTTCGTCGCGGAACGTACCGGCTGACGCCCTGCCGGGGTATGTGGCCGAAATAGCCAGGTTCGCCCTGTGCGTCGCCTAGATTGCGAGTGAGCCGTTCCGAGATGACGTGGGAGGGCGGACAGTGCTCGCTGCGCTCGTTCTGGCCGGGATCGTGGCGGCGCCGGTAGGGACGGCCGGGCTGCTGGTCCAGGCACGGCGCCGGGCCAGGACGGCCGGCACCTGGCCCGCGATCCGGCGGCTGGCGTTCGCGCTGGCGGGCACCGCGGCGCTGGCAGCGATCGTCGTGGCGGCGCTGCGGCTGCTCGGCGTGACCGAGCACAACGCGATTGACGGGGCCGCGGGCCTGATCGTCGCCAGCCTGGTATGGCTTCCGGTAACCCGGCGGTGGAACGCCCGCGGCCACCTGTGCTGGGCGTCGAGCATCTTCCTTTTCGTTGTCTACCTGGTGTTCGTGCTGGACTGGACCTTCACCAGCCATCTCGGGCCGGCCAGCACCGCCGGCGGGCTGCTGCTCTGGCTGTTCGAGGTCTTCGCCGCGATCCTCGCCTGCGCTTACCTGTGGGAGATCTGCGACGCCCTCGGGTCAGAGCAATGGCGCAGGCGGGTGACCCGGGCCGCGCCGGTCACGACGAAGGACGGCGAGCTCCCGTTCATCAGCCTGCACGTTCCCGCGCACAACGAGCCGCCCGGCATGGTCCTCGACACGCTGCGCTCGCTGCTTCGGCTCGACTACCCGCGGTATGAGGTCATCCTGATCGACGACAACACCGATGACGAACGGCTCTGGCGGCCGGTGCGGGACTGGTGCGCTCGCCACGGGGCAAAGTTCGCGCACCTGGAAGACTGGCCTGGCTATAAGTCCGGTGCGCTGAACTATGCGCTGCGCGAGCTCACCGACCCGCGGGCCGAGGTGATCGGGGTCGTCGACTCCGACTACCAGCTCGAGCCAGGGTTCCTGCGCCGCTGCGCGCCGCTATTCGCCGACAGCTGGGTCGGCTTCACCCAGGCCCCGCAGGACTACCGCGGCTGGTCCAGCGCGCGGTACTACCGGCGGCTGTATTACTCCTACCAGTACTTCTTCGCTGTCTCCCAGCCGTCGCGCAACGAGCGGGACGGTGCGATCTTCGCCGGCACGATGGGGCTGATCCGGCGGGTCGCCCTGGAGCAGCTCGGCGGGTGGGACGAGTGGTGCATCACCGAGGACGCGGAGCTGTCCCTGCGGCTGCTGCGGGCCGGCTGGTCCGGGCTGCACGTAGACGAGTCCTGGGGCAAGGGGATCATGCCGCTGACGTTCGAGGCGCTGAAGGGCCAGCGGTACCGGTGGTGCTTCGGCGGCATCCAGGTCCTGAGGATGCACTGGCGCTCGCTGCTGCCCGGGCGGGAGACGAAGCAGAACCGGCTCAGCACCGGCCAGCGGTGGTCATACCTGTCCGGGGCGGTCCAGTGGTACGGCGACCTGCTCGGCCTGGTGTTCCTGGTGTTCCTGCTGGCCGGGGCGGCCAACCTGGCCACCGGGGGAGGCCAGCTGTTCCGCAAGCTCACCGCGTTCCTGGTGGCCACGGTCCCGGTGCTGGTCGTGCTCGGGCTGGTGCGGGCGGTGGCGCTGCTGCGCCGCGGCACCGGCGCGTCGTGGCGGGACGCGCTCGGCGCCTTCTTCATCTGGCAGTCCACCTCTGTTGTGGTGGCGCGGGCATCGCTGCTCGGCCTGTTCGCCCGCAAGGCCGCGTTCCTGCGCACGCCGAAGACCAGCGAGAAGGCGAAATGGTGGGAGGCGCTGCGGGCGAACTGGGCCGAGTCGTCGCTGGCGCTGCTCGGCGGACTGGGCATAGCCGGAGCGCTGACCCGGGCAACCGAGCTGGCCGGGCCGCTGCTGGCCGGCCTGCTCGTCTTCCCTACGCTCGGCATGGCGGCGGCGCCGTACAACAGCTGGGCCGCGCAGCGGGCCGCGCTGCCGCCCGACCTCCGGGAGCGGCGCACCACGGAATGGAAACGGACCAGGGAGCGCCGGGCGTTCGTGCGCGGCGCGGCCACCGGCGGGCTGGTCGCCGTGCTCGGCGTGATCCTGGCCGCCGTTGCGCTCATGCTGGCCCCGAGCCCGCATTCGGTGCAGCCGCCGCAGCTGGTCCTGCCCGCTCACAGCGGGCACACGGCGTCGCCTCCGGCGACCCCGACTCCGTCGCGGAGTTCCGCGCCGGCCACGCCCTCCGCATCGCCGAGCAGCCAGTCGCCGTCGCCCAGTACGACGCCGAGCGCCACGGCGACGCCCACGCCGAGTTCGACCGCGTCCCCGACGCCGTCGCCCAGCGTGACCGCGTCCCCGACGCCGTCATCATCGTCGCCGTAGCCAACCCCGGCCGTCCCGGGCAGCAGGCACGAACATGACCGGTTCCGCGCCGGGTGCCCGGCCCCGGCGAGGACGCGAATCGCCTGAATGCGAGGCGCGGGCAGTTCTGCCGGTCAGCGCTGACCAGCCTCGCATCATAGAAAACCACTCGCACCATCCGCACCGCCCGCCATGCCAGTACCATTTGCGCACCCGCGTCACCGGTGCCGGGCGTCGTGGCGTGAGATGAATCCCGGTGTCGTGAGATCCAGGCCACCGGACGAGGAAGGCAGCCATGACGACAGGCAACGCTGACGCGCTGGTCATCTTCGGCGCCACTGGTGATCTGGCGAAGCTGGAGACCTTTCCTGCCCTCGTCGGGCTGGTCGAGCGGGGTGTCCTTGACATTCCCGTGATCGGCGTCGCGAAGAGCGGCTGGGGGCTTGAGCAGTTCCGCGACTACGCCGCCGCGTCGCTGCGGCTGCACAAGATAGATCCCGGCGGCCCGGCCGCGGCGAAGATGCTGGGGCTGCTGCACTACGTCGACGGCGATCTCGACGACGCTGCCACCTACCAGGCGATGTCGCAGGAGATCGGCCAGGCGGCCCGCGACGTGCTGTTCTACCTGGAGGTGCCGCCGCCGCTGTTCGGCCGGATAGCGCAGGGAATCTCGGCCGCCGGCCGGGCCACCCGCTCCAGGGTCATGGTGGAGAAGCCGTTCGGCACGGACCTGGCCAACGCGCAGCAGCTCAATGCGACCATGCACAAGTTCTTCCCGGAAGAGGCAATCTTCCGGGTCGATCACTGGCTGGGCCTCGACCCGGTCGAGAACATGCTGTTCGTTCGCTTCGCCAATTCGATGATCGAGCCGTTGCTGAACCGTACGCACGTGCAGAGCATCCAGATCACGATGGCCGAGGCGTTCGATGTCGCCGACCGCGGCAGCTTCTACGACCGGACCGGCGCGATCAGGGACGTCGTCCAGAATCACATGCTGCAGGTGCTCGCCTCGGTGCTGGCCGACCCGCCGGACGGCAGCGGCATGGGATCGTGGCTAGACGCCAAGTCCCAGCTGATCGCCGCGCTGCAGCCGCTGGCCCCCGAGCACACGGTGCGCGGTCAGTACGAGGGCTACCTCAGCGTCCAGGGGGTGGACCCGCGGTCGGGCACCGAGACCTACGTCGCTATCCGGCTGGCGGCAGATTCCTGGCGGTGGGCGGGCGTGCCCATCCTGATCCGGGCGGGCAAGTGCCTGCCGGTCACCGCGACCGAGGTCACCGTCCAGTTCCGGCGGCCGCCGCATGACGTGTTCGGCATCGGCGACCAGGTCACCCCGAACAGCCTGCGCTTCCGGATCCATCCGGCCGACCAGGTCGGGCTGACCCTGGTCGGCAAGAAGCCGGGGGCCGGCTGGCAGCCGCAGCGGGAGGAGCTTGCGTTCGACGAGCGGCCAGGCTCGGACATGCTGCCCTACGACCGTCTCATCGGCGCCGCGCTGGCCGGGGAGCGCTGGCTGTTCGCCCGGCAGGACACCGTCGAAGCCGCCTGGCGGGTAGTGGATCCGGTGCTCGGTGACGTTGTTCCGGTCCGGCCCTATGCCAGGGGCAGCTGGGGTCCGGCGGCGGCCAGCGGCCTGCTGCCCGAAGGGCAGTCCTGGCACGACCCGGTCGGCTAGTCCTACTAGGACGCCAGAAGACGGGACGTTGTGACGAGTTTCATGCGGCCAGACCGAGGCGCGCGTTCGTGACGTAATCCCGGACGGCATGGTCGAGGGTGAGCAGGGCATGCCGGACTTCGGCCGGCGCTGGTGCGATGACCGCTAACGTTCACCGGCCGACGGCGGCGTCACGTCTGGGCTGACGACGTCGGCAACCCGGCGAAGGTATATGGCCAGTGCACTGGGCCGCGACCGGCGACTTGGGCTGGCGCGGCCCGGGCGGTCAGCGGACCCGGAGCGCGCCGGGTCAGTAACTGCTGTCCTGCCCCTAGACTTAGCGCCCTAGACTTGGCGGCCGTAGCCGTGA
>DATGVY010000544.1:0-3204 GCA_035299845.1 Streptosporangiaceae bacterium | reverse complement strand
CCGGCCCCGACGCCGCCCGGCGCGATCTCACCGAGCGCGATGTCGAACAGGGCGATGCCGCCGCCGAACGGGGTGAACGAATCATGGAAGGAGTTCACCGAGCCGGTGGATGTCACTGTCGTGGACGCCGCGAACAGTGAGGAGCCGGGGGTGCCGAACGCGACGTTCTTGCCTTCCATCGCGCCGTGCGCGAGTTGCGGGGCTATCCCGGCGTGCTGGGCCTCGAAGAAGCTGATGCCGCCGACGGCCGCCAGCCAGATGACCACCATGACCGCGAGCAGCGCGTAGCCCTGCCGGTTGTCCTTGACCATCTTGCCGAAGGTGCGTGTCAGGGCGAACGCGGTCAGCAGGAGGAGGAAGATCTCGAACCAGTTCGTGAACGGGTTCGGGCTCTCGAACGGGTGCGCGGAGTTGGCGTTGAAGAAGCCGCCGCCGTTGTTTCCCGCGTCCTTGATGACCTCCTGCGAAGCGACCGGGCCGCCGACGATCGTCTGGTGGCCGTGGGCCAGCGTGCTGATGGTGTGGTAATTCGCGAAATTGTCGATCACGCCGCTGGCCATGAGGACGATCCCGCCGACTATCGACAGCGGAATCAGGTACCGGATCGTGATCCTGGTCAGGTCCACCCAGAAGTTGCCAAGCTTGTCGGTTCTGGACCGGATGAACCCGCGGATCATCGCGATGGCGACCACGATGCCGACGCCGGCGGACAGGAAGTTCTGCACCGCGAGGCCGGACATCTGCACCAGGTAGCCCATGGTGGACTCGCCGGAGTAGTTCTGCCAGTTCGTGTTGGTCACGAACGAGGCGGCCGTGTTCCAGGCCAGGGCCGGCGGCACGTTGGCCATGCCCAGTGAGAGCAGGAGGTAATGCTGCAGCCGCTCAAGACCGTACAGGAAAAGCACGCTGACCAGGGAGAACGCCAGCATGCTGCGCAGGTACGCGGACCATTTCTGGTCGGCCGCCGGGTCGACGCCGATCGTCTTGTAGATACCGCGCTCCACCCGCCAGTGCTTGTCAGTGGTGAAGACGTGGGCTATGTAGTTGCCGATCGGCACGTAGCACGCGGCCAGTGCGGCCACCAGCAGGGCGACCTGCAGCCAGCCTGCGAGGGCGCTATTCATCAGAACCTCTCCGGCATGATGAGGGCCACGAACAGGTAGACGGTCAGCAGGATGCCGAATATCAGGCCGATCAGGTTCTCAGCGCTCAACGCGCTCAACCCCCGTCACCAGGAGATAGAGCGCGGCGAATACCACGATCGTCAGGCCGATGTAGATCACGTCGGACACGGAGTCCTCCCATGCGTCGCATGCTTACGAGGTCATGGAACCTCCGGGATCGGGCGGAAATGCTCGCCCATGCGCGACCCATGCAGGGGCGTCATGATCCCTAACAGAACCCATGCGGCGGCTGCTGGCGCACTGGCTGTGTCCGTCGCTGGCGGATGGCCGATGAGTTTGCCGCCTGGCGGCAGTCTCTACACTACGGAGCTGTGCGTGGCAGCTCGCCAGACATAAGCGGAGGTCAGGTCGTGCCCCGGGGTTTATTGTCCGAGGCAGGGCGTATGGTCGTCCCCGTCCGGCAGACCGGGAGGAGTCTCGATGAGCGGTGTACGAGTTCTGGCAGGCACCCGCAAGGGCGCGTTCGTGCTCACGTCCGACGGCAAGCGCGAGGAGTGGGACATCAGCGGGCCGCACTTCGGCGGCTGGGAGATCTACCACGTCAAGGGATCTCCGGCTGATCCGGACCGGCTGTACGCGTCGCAGACCAGCGGCTGGTTCGGGCAGCAGATCCAGCGCTCCGACGACGGCGGCAAGACCTGGAATCCGGTAGGCAACAAGTTCAGCTACGACGGCGTCCCCGGCACGCACCAGTGGTACGACGGCACGCCGCACCCCTGGGAGTTCGCCCGGGTATGGCACCTGGAGCCGTCGCTGGACGACCCGGATACGGTCTACGCGGGCGTCGAGGACGCCGCGCTGTTCCGGTCAACCGACGGCGGGCAGGAGTGGCATGAGCTGCCCGGCCTGCGCGGCCACGGCTCTGGCCCGTCCTGGCAGCCGGGCGCGGGCGGGATGTGCCTGCACACGATCTTGCTCGATCCTGGCCACCCGGGGCGGATGTTCGCCGCCATCTCGGCGGCTGGCGCGTTCCGCAGCGACGACGCCGGGCAGACCTGGCGGCCGGTGAACCACGGCCTGCAATCCGAGGGCATCCCCGACCCGGACGCCGAGGTTGGCCACTGCGTGCACCGAATCGCCATGCACCCCGCGCGGCCGGAGGTGCTGTACATGCAGAAGCACTGGGATGTCATGCGCAGCGACGACGCCGGCGAGTCGTGGCACGAGGTCAGCGGCAACCTGCCGAGCGACTTCGGCTTCCCGATCGACGTGCACGCGCACGAGCCGGACACCATCTATGTGGTGCCGATCAAGAGCGACTCGCTGCACTATCCGCCCGACGGGAAGCTGCGCGTGTACCGGAGCCGGACGGGCGGCGACGAGTGGGATGCCCTCACCGAGGGTCTCCCGCAGCGCGACTGCTACGTCAACGTGCTGCGTGACGCGATGGCCGTCGACTCGCTCGACTCCTGCGGCGTGTACTTCGGTACGACCGGCGGGCAGGTGTACGCATCGGCCGACGCCGGGGACAGCTGGGCGCCCATCGTACGGGATCTGCCGGCCGTGCTGTCCGTCGAGGTGCAGACGCTGCCATGATCCGGGTCGTGCTCCCGGCCCACCTGCGGACGCTCGCGCGGCTCGACGGCGAGGTGGAGCTAGCCGTGGACGGCGAGGTCACGCAGCGCTCGGTGCTTGATGCGCTGGAGGCGCGCTATCCGGTGCTGTGCGGCACGATCCGCGACCAGGCCACCCAGCGGCGCCGGGCATTCGTCCGGTTCTTCGCCTGCGAGCAGGATCTGTCCCACCAGCCGCCGGATGCCCCGCTTCCTGTCCTCGTGGCCACGGGGGCGGAGCCGTTCCTGATCGTCGGCGCTATGGCCGGCGGCTGATACCCTGCACCAGGCCGCGGACAGCGACGGTGGGTGGCGTGGCGGAGGAGTGTCAGGCTTTGGCGTGTTTCTGCACAAAGGCCAGGGCGGTGGCGGCGACTTCTCGCCAGCCGTGGTCGATGGTGAGCGAGTGCCCGCGGCCGGGGATCCTGGCGATCTCGGTGACGCCGGGGTTGCGGGCCTCCTTCGGT
>DATGVY010000543.1:0-5971 GCA_035299845.1 Streptosporangiaceae bacterium | reverse complement strand
CCGCCACCAGCGGATGCCCAGCCGGGGGCCGGCATCGTCGGCCGAGCCCGCCGCTGCCGCCGCGGCGATCCGCGCGCGGGAGCGATCCCGGTCGATGACCAGGCAGCCGAAGGCGGCCAGCACCCAGAACATCACCACGATGTCGAGCAGGGCCGTGCGGCTCATCACGAACTCGAGCCCGTCCAGCGCAAGCAGCAGCCCGGCTACGCAGCCGAGCAGCGTGGACCTGGTCATCCGGCGCGCGATCCGGGCGGTGAGCAGGATGGCCAGCGAGCCGAGCACGGCGACAGAGAACCGCCAGCCGAACGGGGTCAGGCCGAACAGCCACTCGCCGACGGCGATCAGCACCTTCCCGAACGGGGGGTGCACGACGTACTCGGGTACCGAGGTGAGGATGTGCGTGGACGTGCCGCTGGCCAGCAGCGCGTCCGCATGCTTGACATGGTTGAGTTCCACGCCGTGCCGCAGGATCGCGTACGCGTCGCCGACGTAGTACGTCTCGTCGAACACGATCGCATGCGGCACGCTGAGCCGGTTGAACCGCAAGAACGCGCCGAACGCCGTGACAAGGAGCGGGCCAAGCCAGCCCCAGAGCGGGCTGCCCGGTATCGGCGGGGCCAGCCGGCGAGCCAGCGCAGACGCCTCGTCATGCCGGTCCCCGGCCAGCGGCTCGGCTTCATATGCCCTCATCGAATGCCATCGTAGGCGCGCCGGGCGCTAGCGTGTGCGGCGGAGGGAAAGGCGGCATGGACGACGGCACGGACCAGGTCAGCACGAGCGACGGCAGCGCGGGAACGCTGCGGATCGCCGCGGCTCCCATCGGCCGGCCGGACGACGCATCGGCCCGGCTCGCCGCGGCGCTCGGCGAGGCACGTATCATCGCGGCTGAGGACACCCGGCGGGTCCGCAGGCTGGCCGTCGCGCTCGGCGTGCAACTGACAGCCAGACTCGTGTCCTACTACGACTACGACGACGTGGAGGCCAGGCGGGCCGCCGCGCTGCTCACCGAGCTGCGGGCCGGCCACGACGTGCTGCTCATGACGGACGCCGGCATGCCTGGCGTCAGCGACCCCGGCTACCGGCTCATCGCGGCCGCAGCTGCCGCGGGCATCCGGGTCACCGTCCTGCCCGGGCCGTCCGCCGTCACCGCGGCGCTCGCGGTCTCCGGGCTGCCCACCGACCGGTTTTGCTTCGAGGGGTTCCCGGCCAGGAAGGCGGGCGAGCGGGGCCGCCGGTTCGCCGAGCTTGCCGCCGAGCGCAGGACGATCGTCTTCTTCGAGTCGGGCCGCCGGCTGCGGGGCACCCTGGCCGCGCTGGCCGGCGCGTTCGGCGGTGACCGGCGGGCCGCCGTCTGCCGCGAGCTGACCAAGACGCACGAGGAGGTCCGCCGCGGCACCCTGGCCGAGCTTGCCGACTGGGCCGGCCCGCGAGTGCTTGGCGAGATCACGCTGGTCGTTGCCGGCGCTCCGGCCCGCCCGGCTGCGGCGGTGCCCGCGGACGCCGCGGCCGCCACAGCCAGGATCGCGGACGCCGTGGCCGAGGTCGCTGTCCGGGTCCGGTCTGGCCTGCGGCCCAATGCGGCGATTGCCGCCGTGGCCAGCGAACGCGGGCTGCCGCGGGGCGAGGTGTACGACGCGGTGGCCCACGGCGGGATAGCCGCCCGCGGTAGCCGGCCGCCAGGCTAGCGGCTGGCCTCAGCCCGGTGCCCGCGGGGCGAGGCAAGGCGCGGTGGCGCGGACCGGGAGTGCCGCCGCGGTAGCCGGCCGCCACGGCAGCGGGCCTGGCCATGTCCCGGTGGCCCTAGGCTGGTGGCCATGTCGCCGACGACCCGTCACATCCTGGCCGCGCCAGCCTGGCCGTACGCCAACGGCCCACGCCACATCGGGCATGTCTCCGGTTTCGGGCTGCCCTGCGACATGTTCAGCAGGTACCAGCGGATGGCCGGGAACAAGGTGCTGATGGTCAGCGGCACCGATGAGCACGGCACGCCGATCCAGGTCCAGGCCGACGCGGAGGGCCTGACAGCGCGGGCCCTCGCCGACCGGTACAACCGCGTCATCGTCGACGACCTGACCGGCCTGCACATGTCCTATGACCTTTTCACCAGGACCACCACGCGCAACCACTACGCGGTCACCCAGGAGATCTTCACCGGGCTCTACCGGAACGGCTACATCTTCGCGAGGAACGCCATGGGCGCGATCTCGCCGTCCACCGGCCGGACGCTGCCAGACCGCTACATCGAGGGCACCTGCCCGATCTGCGGCTACGACGGCGCGCGGGGCGACCAGTGCGAAAACTGCGGCAACCAGCTCGATCCGGCCGATCTCATCAATCCGCGATCGAAGATCAACGGGGAGACCCCGGTCTTCGTCGAGACCGAGCACTTCTTCCTCGACCTGCCCGCGTTCGCTGACGTACTCGGGAGCTGGCTGCAGAGCAAGAGCGGCCAGTGGCGGCCGAACGTGCTGAAGTTCTCCCTTAACCTGCTCGGCGACCTGCAGCCGAGGGCGATCACCCGCGATCTCGACTGGGGCGTGCCGGTACCGCTCGACGGCTGGCGGGACCGCCAGGACAAGCGGATCTACGTGTGGTTCGACGCGGTCATCGGCTACCTGTCGGCCTCGGTCGAGTGGGCCAGGCGGTCCGGCGACCCGGACGGCTGGCGGGCCTGGTGGCAGTCGCCGGACGCCGAGTCCTACTACTTCATGGGCAAGGACAACATCGTCTTCCACGCCGAGATCTGGCCGGCCATGCTGCTCGGCTACAGCGGCCTGGGCGCCAGGGGCGGCACGCCCGGCGCCCTCGGCGCGCTGAACCTGCCCACCGAGGTGGTGTCCAGCGAGTACCTGACGATGGAGGGGCGGAAGTTCTCCTCCTCCCGGTCCGTCGTCATCTACGTGCGGGATTTCCTGGCCAGGTACGACGTGGACGCCCTGCGCTACTACGTCGCGGTGGCCGGCCCGGAGAACCAGGACACCGATTTCACCTGGAGTGAGTTCATCCGGCGCAACAACGACGAGCTGCTGGCGAACTGGGGCAACCTGGTCAACCGCTGCGTCTCGTTCGCGGCCAGGAACATCGGGACGATCCCGGCGGCCGGCCAGCTGACCGATGCGGATCAGGCAATACTCCAGCACTCGAGGGCTGCGTACAAAAAAGTCGGCGAGTCCCTTTCCCGGTCGAGGTTCAAGGCGGCCATCACCGAGACCATGCGGACGCTCGCCGAGGCGAACAAGTACCTGTCCGACCAGGCGCCGTGGAAGCTGCGCGAGTCCGACCCCGAGCGGATGCGGACGAT
Organism: Streptosporangiaceae bacterium; assembly: GCA_035299845.1. Lineage (GTDB taxonomy): Bacteria > Actinomycetota > Actinomycetes > Streptosporangiales > Streptosporangiaceae > Palsa-506. The sequence goes on along the minus strand of DATGVY010000543.1, from coordinate 2,670 downwards.
CTGCCACGTCGGGCTGCAGCTCGTCGACGACGGCAAGACGTTGCTGAGCCCGTTCCTGCCGGAATCGTCACAGCGGGTCTACGAGATGCTCGGCGGTACCGGCACCTGGTCCGGGCTGCCGCGGGTCGACGAGGTGGACGAGGACGGCGGGCCGGGGTATCCCGTCATCACCGGCGACTACCAGACCGCCGCCCGGTGGGAGCACGCGCCGATCCGGCCGGGCACGCCGTTGCAGCCGCCGAAGCCGCTGTTCACCAAGCTCGACCCGTCGGTCGCCGACGAGGAGCTGGCCAGGCTGGAGCGGGCGTGAGCGAGGCAACCTCGCCGCTGCCGCTGCCGGGCGAGGTCTTCGACAGCCACTGCCATCTGGACATGATCGAGCGCCCGGTCGCGCAGGTCGTCGCGGCCGCCCGCGCGGCCGGCGTCACCCGGATGATCACTGTCGGCTGTGACCTGCCGTCGTCGCGCTGGGCAGCGGACTGCGCAGCGGAGCACCAGGACGTCTACGCTGCGGTCGCCATCCACCCGAACGAGACGGCAGCGGCCGCGGCCGGTCCTGGCGGCATGGGCGCGGCGCTGGCCGAGATCGGCTCGCTGGCCGCACTGCCCCAGGTGCGCGCCGTCGGCGAGACCGGGCTTGACTACTACCGTGACCGGGCGGCACCCGCGCTGCAGCAGGAGTGGTTCCGCGCCCACATCGAGATGGCCAAGGCAGCGGGCAAGGCGCTGATGATCCATGACCGCGATGCGCATGATGACGTGCTGCGGCTGCTGGACGAAGAGGGCGCGCCGGAGCAGGTCGTGTTCCACTGCTTCTCCGGCGACGAGGCCATGGCGAAGCGGTGCGCGGACGCCGGCTACCTGCTGAGCTTCGCCGGGAACGTGACGTTCGCCAGCGCGCAGCAGCTCAGGGACGCCGCCGCGGTGACGCCGGCCGACCTGATCCTGGTCGAGACGGACGCCCCGTTCCTCACCCCGATGCCCCACCGGGGCAAGCCGAACTCGCCCGCCATGGTCGCGCACACCCTGCGCTGCGTCGCCGAGGTGAAGCAGCTTGACGTGGCCGAGCTGTGCGCGGTGATCAGCGCGACCGGCGAGCGCGTCTTCGGCCCCTGGCGCGGTTAGCCGTGCCGGGCCCTGCCGTGCCTGGTCCGGCCGTGCCTGGTCCGGCCGTGCCTGGTGCGGCGCCGCCGGGCCGGGCCGGGGCGGGCCTGCTCGGGCCTGCTGACATCAGGGAGATCGCCGCCCGGCTCGGTTTCAGGCCGGCCAAGCGGCTGGGCCAGAACTTCGTCACCGACGCGGGGACGGTCCGCCGGATCACGGCACTGGCGCGGCTGGCGCCGGGCGATGTCGTGCTCGAGGTCGGCCCGGGGTTCGGCTCGCTGACGCTGCCGCTGCTGGCGGCGGCCCGCCAGGTGATCGCCGTCGAGCTGGATCCGGCGCTCGCCGCCGAGCTGCCACTGACCGTCTCGGTGCGCGCGCCCGGGCTGGCCGGCCGGCTTCGCGTGGTGGCCGGGGACGCTGCGCGGGTGCGGGAGCTGCCCGGTGACCCGCCTACCGCCCTGGTCGCGAACCTGCCCTACAGCGCGGCAGTCCCCGTCCTGCTGCACCTGCTGGCAGGAGTGCCATCGCTGCGCCGCGGCCTGGTGATGGTCCAGGCCGAGGTGGCCGACCGGATGAGCGCCCCGCCAGGCAGCAGGACGTACGGCGTGCCGTCGGTCAAGCTCGCCTGGTACGCCGAGGTGCGCCGGGCCGGATCGGTGCCAAGGAGCGTGTTCTGGCCGGTGCCGAGGGTGGACTCGGGGCTGGTCGTGTTCGCCCGGCATCCCGGTGCGGTGCCGGGCGGCACGAGCCAGGGCGCCGGGCCGGACGGCTGCCCCAGCCGCGATGAGGTCTTCGCGGTGGTGGACGCCGCGTTCGCGCAGCGGCGCAAGACGCTCCGCGCCGCGCTTGCGCCGTGGGCGGGCTCGGCGCCGCGGGCGGAGCGGGTGATCAGGGCAGCCGGGGTCGATCCCGCGCTGCGCGGCGAGTCGCTGGGGGTGGCCGAGTTCGCCCGGATCGCGCTGGCCGGTCGCCGGCCTGCCGGGCTACCCGGCTGACCAGCGGAACCGCACCGTTCGCCGGGTAGTCCGCGAGACACGTACGATCATGTGATCGTGACCCCTGTGACCGTCCGGGTGCCCGCGAAGGTGAATCTCCAGCTCGCCGTCGGGCCGCTGCGCGCCGACGGATACCACGACCTGGTGACGGTCTTTCATGCCGTCTCGCTGTTCGACGAGGTGACGGTCCGGCCGGCCGGGCGGACTACGGTCCGGGTGACGGGAGAGGACGCGGCCGCCGTCCCGGCCGGCCGGGACAACCTGGCCGTGCGGGCCGCGGCGGCGCTCGCCAGGGCCGCTGGCGCCGCTGGCCGGCGGCGCGCGTCCCGGCCGGCGGTGGACATCGAGATCAGGAAGCGCATTCCGGTGGCTGCCGGGCTGGCGGGCGGCAGCGCGGATGCCGCCGCCACCCTGGTTGCCTGCAATGAGCTCTGGCAGGCCGGCCTGTCCGGGCCGGAACTGTCCGCCGTGGCGGCAGACGTCGGCAGCGATGTCGCGTTCGCCCTGCTCGGCGGCACCGCCATCGCCCTCGGCCGCGGCGAGCAGCTCACCGCGGCGCTGGCGGCCGGGA
>DATGVY010000542.1:0-2538 GCA_035299845.1 Streptosporangiaceae bacterium | reverse complement strand
ATCCTGGTATCACCGTCGAGCAGTAGACCTTGAACACGCGCGTGCGCTCATACAGTGGCAGGCGCGTCTGCTGCGTCCGGCGCAGCCCCGTCCTGTGCAGCCGCCGCCACTCTACGTACATCGAGTCGGCGGCGCGGGATGCCGCGATCAGGTCGGGTGCCTGGCTGGGTGCTCCGCAGACCTGGCACCAGGCCTGGATATCCGCGTCACTGGGTGCCTGCTTGGCTGACTCGATCCGGCTGGTCTTCGCCTCGTGCCAGCCTGCCGCCGCGGACAACGCCCGCCCGGTCAGGCCGGCGTCGAGCCGGATGTCCCGCAGTCGCTCGGCTAGCTCCTGCCGAGCCCGCTGGACGCTGGACGAAGGCGAGACAGCCACTGTCTGGTGACGGTCGGAAACGGCGGACGGTCAGGCGGGCCGGTACTCGGCGTGCGAAATGGCGCGTTCCCAGACCGTCTCGAACGCGCTGGCGCACATTTTGACTATGGCCGGGTCATCCGACAGCTCATGTTCTAGGAACTCACCGTCACCAGCGAAGTAACCGAACCGGACTAGCCGGTCGTCGAAGACCCAGAAGTCATTCCCGGGCAGGCATAGATCCGACGCTCGCCGCCGAGGCAGCCAGCGCACCTGCTCACCGGCAGCGATGTTAAGGCCCTCAGTGATGTCGTACTCAAACCGGATGAAGTCAGCGAGCGGCTCGGATACGACACGAGCGCGCCGGAACTCAACACCCCGGACTGGGTCGATCGCAAGGAAGACTAACGCCATGGTTGCCTCCAGGTAAGAAAGTTGCGCCGGCTTGCGCTGTCCTCGACAGTCTCCTCGCGTTGCTGCGCTGTCAAGAGCAGCGCCGGAAGTCAGTCACGGCCCGCGGCCAGAACCAGCTGCCACCTCTTCGCCCTTGGCCGCTTCGGATGCTCCCGAGCTAGTCAGGCGGCCAGCCGGGCGACCTTGGCGGCCAGGCGTGTGGTCTGTAGGGACGACGGCAGGAACAGACTTGCGTGCGGCGGGCACGCCTCATGTATGCCGACGACACGCCGGTCCAGATCGCCGACTCCTACATTCCCCTGGAGATCGCCGCGGGCACCGCTCTCGAAGAACAGGACTCCGGCCCGGGCGGGATCATCAGCCGCTTCGCCGAGCTCGGCTTTGCGCAGGCCCGCATCACCGAGGAAGTCGAAGTCCGGCCGCCTGCGCCCGATGAGGCCGAGTTCTTGAAGATGAGTCCCGACCAGCGCGTTTATGACGTCACCCACACCGGATGGACCGCCGACGGCCGGGCCGTCGAAGTCTGCCTGCACGTCATGCCAGCCCACCAGTGGCGCCTGGAATACGAGTGGCCCACCGACCAGCAGCCCAGCTAATCGGAGGCACAGCAGGTGCTCCAGGCGGGTCTTGTCCCGCTCGCACTGCAACTAGCCAGGGTCACTACGCTGCCCTTTGTGAGGCGGAATCCCCAATCGAGGTCCGGGCGCCGGGCAGCGGCGGATACCCAGGGAGAAGTCACGCAGCGTCCGGGTAGGCCGCCCGACCTGCTCGTCATCTTGCCGCTCAAGGAATGGACCTGCGCCGGCTGCGGCGGCACTGGCAACTTCCTCATGATGGACGACGCGGGCCCGTTGTGCCTGACCTGCGCCGACATGGACCACCTGATCTTCGTCCCGGCAGGTGACGCGGCACTGACCCGCCGCGCCAGGCTGGCGAGCAGTCTGTCGGCGGTGGTCGTGCGCTGGAGCCGGACGCGCAAACGCTACGAGCGGCAGGGCGTCCTCGTCGAGGAACCGGCCCTCGGGCAGGCCGAGGAGCAGTGCCTCGCCGATGAGGACGCCCGGATGCGCCGGCGCGAACGGGACCGGGAGCGGCGGGCCGACGAAGATGTGACGTTCCAGTCCCGCATGGCGGAAGAGATCATGCGGTTGTTCCCTGGCTGCCCACGCCGCCGGGCCGCCGCGGTCGCCAGGCACGCGGGCCTGCGGGGCAGTGGCCGGGTTGGCCGCTCCGCCGCCGGCCGCGCGCTGGACGAGAACGCGATCACCTTGGCTGTCGTTGCGTCAGTGCGGCACGAGGACACGGACTACGACTCGCTGCTGATGTCGGGCGTCCCGCGGGCAATCGCCCGCGACCAGGTGCGGCCCGCTATCGACCGGGTCCTCGCGACCTGGGCCACCGGCGGCGGCCACGCCACCCGTTCTGAGGCATCGACGGTCGGCCCGCGTAAGGCGTGTTTGTCGGTTCCTCCATTTCCGGCCGGGTACGGCGCACCGTCGGGCTAGATGATCCGCAATGCCTCGGCCGGAGGGAGCCTCGCCGCCCGCAGGGCCGGGTACAGTCCCGCCACCGCCCCGAGGGCCAGCGCGATCGCCACCGCGGCGAGGAGCACGGGCGCCGGCACGACCGCGCTCCAGTGCCGCGCGGCGGAATAGACCGTGGTGGTGAAGCCGCCGAGGACAGCTCCGGCGGCACCCCCGGCCACTGCGAGCAGCGCGGCCTCGGCCACGAACTGGGTGCCGATGTGCACGCGGCTCGCGCCGAGCGCA
>DATGVY010000541.1:0-5249 GCA_035299845.1 Streptosporangiaceae bacterium | reverse complement strand
CTGATCAGACCATTTATGCCGCGCTGGCCAGCCCGCTGATGCCCGCACGGCAAGGCTTCCAGCGCCAGCACCGCATAACCCCGAACTCGGCATAATCGGCCTTATGCGGATATCCGCATAAGGCGGAGCGGGACGTGCGGCCGGCCAAGACGCAGCAGAAGATCTCCGGGCGGCTCCGGTCCGAGCAGGTCACCAGGTACCGGTATGCGATCCGCGGCTACATCTCCACCGCCGCCAAGCACGGAGAAAACGTCCTGACCGCCCTCCGCGACGCGATCACCGGCAACCCCTGGATGCCGCCCATTCCGGATCCGCCCTGAACCGCCACTGTCCGCCAGTCACGCTGCCTCGGCCGGCACGGCCAGACACCAGGGCTGAATTTCTGCCCCGGTGGGGTGCCAAAATCCGCGCACGGGCCTTTAAGCTGCGGTTTCGTGCTTGGGCGGGTGTATCCGGCCGCGGGCCAGGTTCTTGAGCGGACGGGCTGAGCCCTGAGCGACCTGGCCGGTGTTTCTCGTGGCCTTCGAATCAGTCAAGCCCGGGCCGGTTCAGCAGCTAGCCGGACCACGGCCCAGTGCCGGCCCGCGTCGTGAGTCATGACGAGCAAGGAGCGTGAGTCGATGGCGTAGCCCTGGGTAGCGGTTGTCATCGCCATCTCGATGATGCCGATGCCGACCGGGATCTTGCCGGTGTAGGCCGACGCCCAGTGCTCGCCGTTGTCGAGGCTGGCGTAGATCCCCGCGTCTCCGCTGTACCAGGCGACCAGCAGCGTGTCCGGGCTCGCCGCTGCGCCGTCCAGGTCACCTCCGAAGGGCGCGCTGGCGACCGGTATCCAGGTGTCCCCGCCGTCATCGGACCGGTAAACCGGCTTGGCCTGTGCGCCGGCGGCGACCTGGCGGCCGCCGCAGACCAGATAGAGCACGCTGCTGGTCGCTGCCGCCAGGATCCCCGTTGCACAAGGTGGTGTGGGCAGCCTGGCCCAGGACCGGCCGTCAAGGCTGCGGAAGTAGTCCAGGCCGGTGGTCACGATGGGTGCGCCGCCGCCCGCAAAGGACTCCGCCGTGACTGAGGCGTAGCCGACGCCATCGGCAGAAGTGAGGGTCCCCCAGTTCCCGCTGCCGCCAACACCGGCCACAGGGCGCCAGTCGTCGCGGGTGATGTCAGAGACGTAGAGCCTGGAAGGCCCGCCGATATTCGGGTTCAGGCCCTCCGCGACCAGTGCGTCAGCGAAACCGTCCAGGACGGTAAGTGTCACCACCTCCGCGAGAGGCCGACCGAGATCAGGCAGCGCTACCGCCCGCCAGCTGCGTCCGCCGTCATGCGTGGCGAAGAGCCGGGAGCCATAGACCCAGCCGTCCTGAGAGTCAGCAAACCGGACCGCGCGGACCTGTCCGGCGACGGCGGGGCTGGCCAGCTGCGGACTGGGCACCACCGTCCACGCGCTGCCCCCGTCAGTAGTGTGCTGCAGCTGCAGGCAGAAGGCCCGTCCGCAGCTGACACCGACGAGTACCCATCCTTCGGATGGGGACACGAACGTCGCCGACAGCGGACCGGCCTGGCCGGGCGGCGGCTCGGTCTGGCTGCGAGCCGGTGCGCGCGGGACGTGCCGGACCGGCGAAGTAGATGGGTGTGGGGTAGCCGGGCGCGGAGCCCCTGCCGGCGCGGTGCGTCCGCACCCGATCAGGGCGCTCGCCAGCAACGCACCGAGCGCGACGAACCGCGCGGACTGACTCCCCACGCCCTGATGACGCTCGGGCTCCGGTCTTGGTTGCGTCAGCAGGCTGAGCATGCAGTCACCCGCATCGTCCGACTCACGGAGCAGCCTTAGGGCCACGCTCCAGCGTGTCGCCATATCCCAGGCTGGCAGCCTCACTCATGATGACTGCGCCACCGCCAGCCGGTCAGCGCAACGGACCTGAATGTATAACGGGGCTTCGCCCCAGCCCGACGAGACATGCCAGTGCGGGCTGGCGTCTGCGCAGGTGTGGGCTGAGGTTGGCTGAAGGGCCCCGGCCGGGACTCAAGGCAGTCCACAATGTGGCTGTTCATTCACCGCTTGCAGCGGTCGGGTGGCCGTTGCCGGCCAAGCCCCGAGCCGGAGCCCGTCATGACGCTACCGCGTACTGCCGCACAGGTCCTGTCCGGTCACGTGACGCTGGAGATCCGCTGCATCGACCGCATGCTGCTGACCTTCCGCCAGCCGCGGCTGCAGTACGGGAAGGGCATCCACGGGTTCTTCTGCCATCACCGCGGGAATCAGTTCGCGTCCTCGGCGCTGATGCTCCCGATGACCGAGCGGTTCGCCGCCGATATCCACCACTACATCGACTCCCGCGGCCTGGACCTGATCCGCTTCGCCAAGGGGCAGAGCAAGGACCAGATCGCCCGGCGGTACCTGGTCGGCCACGACGGAGGAGAGCAGATCCTGTTCGCCGGCGTGGCCCAGGAGAAGACCCGGGTCTGGCGGACCCGCCAGCGCCGGGATGCGGTGACCGGCAAGCGGTACCCGTGGCTGTGCCAGGAGCAGGCGATGGTCAACCACTGGTATTTCTATGGGTTCGACGCCGATTTCGGCCCGTTTTACGTTAAATTCTGCGGCTACTTCCCGTACACCGGGCAGATCTACATCAACGGGCACGAGTATGCCGGGCGGCAGTGCCTCAAGGCGGGGATCGGCTTCACCGCCCTGGACAATGCGTTCGGCTCGGCCAGTGACCCGGACGCGGTGCAGCGGATCTGCGACGGGCTGACCGACCAGAAGATCTACCGGTTCGCCGGCAAGTGGCTGGCCCGGCTGCCGCACCCGTTCACCCGCGAGGACGAGGAGGCGGACTACCGCTGGCAGCTGTCGGTGCAGCAGGTCGAGTTCTCTACTACCCAGGCGCTGGACCGGCCGGTATGCGGGCGGATCTTCTTCGAGCAGCTGATCCGCGACAACATCGACATCGGCCGCCCGGACAAGGTGAACATCGTCTTCGGCCGCCAGATCCGCCGCCGCGGCAAGAACCCCACCCCCGGGACCTTCCGCACCCAGGTCATCACCAGCGGCGTCTGCCCCTACCTGTACCTGTTCTACAAGAAAACCCAGGTCAAACAGTATCTGAAGGAAGGAAGAGCCCTCCGCACCGAAACCACCATCAACCAGCCGCGCGACTTCGGCATCGGCAAAGAGCTGACTAACCTCGCCGCCCTGGCCGAGGTCGGCTACGCCGCCAACCGGCGCCTGCTGGACGCCGAATGCATCAGCCACGACCCCGCCGCCGGAACCGCCGCACTCGAAGCACTCACCAGCCCGGTCATCAGCACCACCTGCACCCGCGTCCCCGGGATGCGGTTCCCCGACCCGCGCGTCCAGGCCCTCCTGAGCGCCTGCTGCGCCCTCGCACTCCGGCCCGCCGGCTTCACCAGCCGCGACCTGCGGCACTACCTCGCCCCCCAACTCGGGAAAACACCAGAGGACATGACCAGCGGCCAGATCAGCTACGACCTGCGCAGGCTCCGCGCCCACCAGATCATCGAACGCATCCCCCACAGCCGCAGCTACCAGGTCACCGAAGACGGTCTCACCACCGCCCTGTTCCTCACCCGCCTGGCCCAGCGGCTCGTCATCCCCGGCCTCGCCCAGCTCACCGACCCCGGCCCGCCACCCGGCACGCGACTACGCCAGGCCGCCCGTGCCTACCAGGAAGCGATCACCGAACTCGCCCGCCAGGCATCCATCGCCGCCTGACCACTCACAGTCACGGCTACTGCCCCGTGCCCGGGCCCCAGCCGTCACACACGCCGCAACTTGACTCAAAGTTCAAAATCCCTGCGGGGAAAGATAACTTACGCCCGAAGAGGGCTTCGGCTAGCGCCGACCACACCCCTTGAAATATGTGGGATCTGCCGACAGTCAGGTCAGCTCATCCGGCAGTCTGGTCTTTCTCCGGCGGCTTGGCGGCCACAGCGCCTTTCCCCTTCGAGAAGATCCCTTGTTACAAAATCCTGGAACTCTCCATAGTAGGCATACTCACTGAACAGAAACTCCCACGCCTCCTGGGAGGACGGGAATCGTGCAACCTGCTGCATACCACATTCCCATACGCGCCACGTAGCCTGGTCAATTCGGCGGTGCTCGTGCAGCCACATCTCCTCCGCGCAGAGGTTGAAGTATTCGCGGAAGGCACCCAGCACACGATCCCGCTCATCCGCGGGCTGTGAGTCCAGCCGATAGCCGCTACCTGGTCGACGTGCATCAAAAGGAACTCCATCCATAACCTTTGCATACCGCTCCGTGTAGGTAAGGAACACCGTCACCCGAAGCTGATCACGGACGCCTTTCAACCCGGCCATGATTGCGAAAGCTGATACAACGAGGGTTATTCACGGGGACGTCCGGCTGGTAACGAAATGTGTTGAATAGCGGCGCGCCTACGTGAAAGGCGGCCTGCTTCTCGAAAGGATTGGGCTACCATACTCAGTCCAGAAGAAACAGGCCGCATATGTATCATACCACGGGATTCACCAAAGCCGAGATCACGGAGTTGTGCGCCAGGATCGAAGCCCGGAAGTTTGCGCCAGGGATGCGCAGATGGCCGCCGATATTGGGATTGCGCAATGCACTCACGGTGACCTTAACATACATGCGCAGGAACCGGGTCCAGGCGGAAATCGCCGAGTCTTACGGCGTCTCGCAGCCGACGATCAGCCGCGCTATCTCGGCAATTACCCCGCTGCTCATGAACGTGCTGCTTGACTTCGTCCCAACCGCTGACGAACTCGACCCCAGGGCGTGTTACATCGTGGACGGCACGCTGCTCCCGTGCTGGTCATGGGCCACTCACCCGGAACTGTACTCCGGGAAGCATAAGACCACCGGAATGAACGTGCAGGTCGCCTGCACGATCACCGGACGCCTGGCGTGGATCTCTGACCCGTTTCCCGGGAGTCGCCACGATAATCATTGCCTTGGCGAATCCGGTGCCCTCGCGGCGCTCGACCCGCGGAACTGGGCTGGCGACAAAGGTTATGTAGGGAATAACATGATCACGCCTTTCAAGAAGCCCGCAGGCGGTGAACTCCTGGACTGGCAGAAAGAATTCAACACGCAGGTCAACAAGATCCGCTACGTTATCGAGCAGGTCATCGCGAACTTCAAAACCTGGCGGATCATGCACACCGATTACCGCCGTCCCCTGGCAACGTTCTCCGAAACCATCTCAGTCGTAGTCGCCCTACACTTCTACGTAGCCGCCTGAATAACCCTC
>DATGVY010000540.1:0-3298 GCA_035299845.1 Streptosporangiaceae bacterium | reverse complement strand
TGAAGATCCCCGACCTGACCGGGCCGCTGGGCGCTGGCATCGGCGGGCAGGTACTGGCCGGCAGCCTGTGCTCCGGCATCGGCGCTTACCTGTCGGTCCGCTACCTCGTCCGCTACTTCCAGACCCGCACGCTGACCCCGTTCGCCATCTACTGCACCGCAGCCGGGCTCGCCAGCCTCGCCTACCTCACCCTGGCCTGACCACCTGGCCAGGCACCGCCGGCCGGACGCCGCCACGGCGCACCAGCCCGCCGGCACCCGCCGCATCCGCTACGCGTGTCACCGAGGAGATCCCGTGACCACCTCCGTCTCCGCTCGTAATGCCCCCGCCGCCGTCACCGCCGGGCTGATCGTCCTCGGCGTGATTTTCGCCGCGCTCGGGGGCCTCTACCTGGCCAGAACCGCCGGGCAGCTGCCTGCTTTCCTGCCCGGTCACCAGGCCGGGTCGGGCCACCATCACACCAAGCACGCACTCGCCGCGTTCGCCCTGGCCATCTTGTCCTGGGCCGGCGCGTGGTTCACGACCGGCAAGCGCACCCGCAGCACGGCGTCCTGACATGCGCTGCCAGTCCGCTCGTCTTCGTGCCGCTGCCTGGCCAAGGACCCGCGCCGGTACACTGATCGCCGTTAGGTAAGGCTCATCGGGTGACCGAGCAGAGAATCCATGCAGCACGGGACGATGGATCACGTGCTACCTGCGCGCGCTGCTCCCGGCGCGCTAGGCGCGACCCATGATCCCGCCGTCGCCGCGCCGGGGAATGGGCGCTGTCGATGCCGCCGGTACCGGGCCCTGGCCTGGCCGCGCCTTCCGCTGGCTCTGCACCGCGACGCAGTGACCCGACGTGGCTGACGCGGCCGCCTCAACGCCACCGGCGCCGGCCGCGCCGACCGCGGAGACTCCGTCTACCGGCCTGACCGGCGCCCAGGTTGCCGAGCGGCGCTCGCGTGGGCTGACCAACGTGGGCGGGGAGCGCACCAGCCGCTCGGTCGCGGAGATCCTGCGGGCGAACATCCTGACCCGCTTCAACCTCATCCTCGGTGTCCTGCTGGCCGTGATCCTGGTTGCCGGCCAGCCGCAGGACGCCCTGTTCGGCATCGTGCTTGTCAGCAACGCGCTGATCGGCATCGCACAGGAACTGCGCGCCAAGCTGACGCTCGACCGGCTCGCCGTGCTCAGCGCCCCCCGGGTCCGGGTGATCCGCGACGGCACACCGCAGGACATAGCTGTCGCGGACCTCGTCGCCGGTGACCTGGTCGACCTGCGCGCCGGCGACCAGCTGGTGGCTGACGGGGTGGTGCGCGCCAGCACCAGCCTGGAAGCCGACGAGTCGCTGCTCACCGGCGAGTCCGAGCCGATCGGCAAGCGGGCGGGTGACCGCCTGCTGTCGGGCAGCTTCGTGGTCGCCGGGTCAGGCGGCTACCAGGCCACGGCGGTGGGCACCGACGCGTACGCCCGCAAGCTCGCCGCCCAGGCGCGGCACTTCGCGCCGGTGCGCTCGGAGCTGATGGACGGCATCAACCGGATTCTGCGCTACGTCACGTGGGCGATCCCGCCGGTCGCCGTGCTGCTGGTGATCAGCCAATTGCACGGCCACGGGACAGTACGGGAGGCTGCCACCGGGACGGTCGCCGCGCTGGTTGGCATGGTCCCGCAGGGCCTGGTGCTGCTGACCAGCGTCGCCTTCGGCGTCGCCGCGCTCACCCTGGCCCGGCGCCGGGTCCTGGTGCAGCAGCTGCCCGCGGTCGAGGGCCTGGCCCGGGTGGACGTGGTGTGCTTGGACAAGACCGGCACCCTCACCGACGGGACCATCGCGTTCGACACCCTCATCCGGCTCGACGGCCAGGCGCCGGCCGAGGCGGCACTGGGGGCGCTGGCCGACGACGAGAACCGCAACGCGACGCTGGCCGCGATCGGGCAGGTCTTCCCGCCGCCGGGCGGGTGGTCGCGCCAGGCAGCTGTGCCGTTCTCGTCGGCGCGTAAGTGGAGCGCGGCCAGCTTCGGCGGCCATGGCACCTGGGTGCTGGGGGCGCCGGAGATGGTGCTGCCCGGCGGCCAGCGGGAACAGCTGTCGCAGGCCGCCGGCCTGGCCGCCAGCGGCCGGCGGGTCCTCGTGCTAGCGCGCGCCGTGGGCCCGCTGGACGGCGAGTCGCTCCCGGACGGCCTGCGGGCGGCGGCGTTCGTCCTGCTCGGGGAGCGGCTGAGATCCGACGCCGCCGAGACCATCGCGTACTTCGCGGCGCAGGGGGTGGCGCTGAAAGTGATCTCCGGGGACAGCCCGCTCACCGTCAGCGCCGTCGCGGCGCGGGCCGGCCTGCCGCACGCCGGCAGACCGGCCGATGCGCGGGATCTGCCGGAGGACCTGGGCGCGCTCGGTCGCCTGCTGGAGGAGCGCTCGGTCTTCGGCCGGGTGACCCCGCAGCAGAAACAGGCGATGGTGAAGGCTCTGCAGGCGCGCGGCCACACGGTGGCGATGACCGGCGACGGCGTCAACGACGTGCTGGCCCTCAAGCTCGCCGACATCGGCATCGCCATGGGCTCGGGCGCGCCGGCGACCAAGGCGGTCGCCGAGCTGGTGCTGCTCGACAGCCGGTTCGCCACCCTGCCCGGCGTCGTCGCGGAAGGCCGCCGGGTGACGGCCAACATCGAACGCGTCGCCAACCTGTTCATAACCAAGACGGTCTGGGCGACGCTTCTCGCGGTAGCCGTGGGCGTCACGCTGCTGCCGTACCCGTTCCTGCCCCGCCACCTCACGATCATCGACACCCTGGCCATCGGCATTCCGGCCTTCTTCCTCGCGCTCGCGCCGAACTCGCGGCGCTACCTGCCCGGGTTCACCGGCCGGGTGCTGCGCTTCGCCATCCCGGCCGGCAGCATCGTGGCGGCGGCGACATTCGCCGCATATGCCCTGGCCCGGGCGCGGGGTCTCCCGCTGGTGCAGCAGCGCACGGCCGCGACCCTGGTCACCCTCATCCTCAGCCTGTGCGTGCTGGTCCTGCTCGCCATCCCGCTGACCTGGCGCAGGATCGTGCTGGTCGGCGCCGTGCTGGCCGGCTTCGTGCTGCTGTTCCCGGTACCCGCGGTGCGCCGCTTCTACGCGCTGCAGCTGCCGCGCAGCGGGCTCGGAACCACGCTGGTCGTCGCAGCTCTAGGCGCCGCTGCGCTGGCTGGCTTCTGGGTCCTCTCCCGCCGGCGTGGCCGCGGACCACCCTCGGTAGTCCCCGAGTGATGGCCGGAAGTGAACCCGAACCCGGGCCGTCACGGTCACCGCCACGGCGATCACCATGCTCGCCGAGGGAAC
>DATGVY010000539.1:0-10090 GCA_035299845.1 Streptosporangiaceae bacterium | reverse complement strand
GCCGAAGGCCACCATGCACTTCCACCGCGACGTGCTGGCGGTCGCCGACACGTTCTCCGAGCATGTGCTGAAGCCGCGGCCCGACGACGTGTTCACCGGGACTCCGCCGCTGGCCTTCACGTTCGGCCTCGGCGGCCTGGTGATCTTCCCGCTGCGGGCGGGCGCCGCGGTCCTGCTGACCGAGAAGGCGACGCCTGCCGAGCTGGCCGACCAGATCGCCGCCGGCGGCGTCACCGTCTGCTTCACGGCGCCGACCGCGTACCGGGCGATGATCGCGTCCGGCAAGGCAGCAGCGCTGCGCGGCCTGCGCCGCGCGGTGTCGGCGGGAGAGCACCTGCCGGCCGCCACCTGGCAGGCTTTCTACGATGCGACCGGCGTGCAGATCATCGACGGGATCGGCAGCACCGAGCTGCTGCACATTTTCATCTCCTCGGCGGACGAGGAGGTCAGGCCGGGGGCGACCGGCCGCGTGGTGCCCGGCTATATCGCCGAGGTGCACGGCGCGGACGGCCGCCCGCTGCCGGACGGCGAGGCCGGCCTGCTGGCCGTCAAGGGCCCGACCGGCTGCCGCTACCTGTCCGACGACCGGCAGCGGGCCTACGTGCGCGGCGGCTGGAACATCACCGGCGACACCTACCTGCGGGACGCCGGCGGCTACTTCTGGTACCAGGCGCGGTCCGACGACATCATCATCTCCTCGGGGTACAACATCGCCGGGCCGGAGGTCGAGGAGGCCATGCTCAGCCACCCGGACGTGGCCGAATGCGGCGTGGTCGGGGTGCCCGACGAAGCCCGCGGCCAGATCGTCAAGGCCTACGTGGTGCTCGCCGCCGGTACCGACGGCGGCGACGCGAAGGCCGCCGAGCTGCAGGATTTCGTCAAGCAGCGGATCGCGCCGTACAAGTACCCGCGCGCGGTCGAGTTCCTGCCCGCATTGCCGCGCACGAGCACCGGCAAGCTGCAGCGGTTCAGGCTGCGCGACCGGCCGGCCCGCTGAGCCGGCCCGGCATCAGACCTCGATAAGTACCGGGATGATCATCGGGCGGCGCCGGTAGTTCTCGTTCACCCAGCGCCCCGCGGTCCTGCGGACCAGCTGGGTCAGCTGGTGCACGTCGTTGATCCCGTCGGCGGCCGCCCGCGAGAGTGCCTCCTCCAGCCGCGGCCTGACCTCGTCGAGAGCAGCATCGTCGATGCCGGAGCCGCGGGCGTGGATCTCCGGCCCGGCGACCATCTTGCCGGTCGTCGAGTCGATCACGATGACCACGGACAGGAAGCCCTCCTCGCCGAGGATCCGCCGGTCCTTCAGCGACGTCTCGGTGACCTCGCCGACCGACAGCCCGTCCACGTAGACGTAACCGCACTGCACGGTGCCCACGACCGAGGCCTGGCCGTCCACCAGGTCAACTACCACCCCGTCCTCGGCGATCACGATGCCCTTCTCCGGCACGCCAGTGCGGGCGGCAAGCTCCGCGTGCGCCTTCAGGTGCCGCCACTCGCCGTGCACCGGGATGAAGTTGCCTGGGCGCACCAGGTTGAGCACGTACAGCAGCTCGCCGGCCGGCGCATGGCCGGAGACGTGCACGAGCGCGTTGCCCTTGTGCACCACCCGGGCGCCGAGCCGGGTCAGGTCGTTGATGATCCGGGAGACGGCCGTCTCGTTGCCCGGCACCAGCGAGGACGCCAGCACCACGGTGTCACCCTCGGCAATCCTGATCGGGTGGTCCCGGCCGGCCATCCGGGACAGTGCCGACATCGGCTCGCCCTGCGAGCCGGTGGAGATCAGCACGATCTGCTCGGGCGGCAGCTCCTCGGCGTCCCGCAGCTCGACGATCAGGCCGCCGGGCACCGAAGGGACCCGCAGGTAGCCGAGGTCACGGGCAACGCCCATGTTCCGCACCATCGACCTGCCGACCAGCGCGACCTTGCGCCGGTGCGAAGCGGCGGTGTCCAGCACCTGCTGCACCCGGTGCACGTGGCTGGCGAAGCAGGCCACGATGATCCGCTGCTCGGCGGCCGCGAAGACCTCGGCGAGCACCGGCGCGATCGCCCGCTCGCTGGTCACGATGCCGGGCACCTCGGCGTTAGTGGAGTCTGCCATCAGCAGGTCGACGCCCTCGGCGCCGAGCCGCGCGAACCCGCCGAGGTCGGTCAGCCTGCCGTCGAGCGGCAGCTGGTCCATCTTGAAGTCACCGGTGTGCAGGACCACTCCGGCGCTGGTCCGGATGCCGACGGCCAGCGCATCGGGAATGGAGTGATTGACAGCGAAAAATTCAAGGTCGAAGGGCCCGAACGAGTCCCGGGTGCCGGCCGCCACCTCCGCGGCGACCGGGGTGATGCGGTGCTCGGTGAGCTTGCCGCGGACGAGGCCGAGGGTCAGCTTCGAGCCGACCAGCGGGATGTCCTTGCGCTCCCGGAGCAGGTAGGGCACCGCGCCGATGTGGTCCTCATGCGCGTGCGTGAGGACGATCGCCTCGATCTGGTCCAGCCGGTCCTCGATCGCGGTGAAATCCGGCAGGATCAGGTCGACCCCTGGCTGATCCGGCTCGGGGAACAGCACGCCGCAGTCCACGATGAGCAGCCGCCCGGCGTGCTCGAAGACCGTCATGTTCCGGCCGATCTCACCCAGGCCGCCAAGCGCCACGATGCGCAGGCCGTTCGCGGGCAGGGGCGGCGGCGGCCCGAGCCCGGGATGCGGGTGGCTCACCGGAGCTTCACACCGCCCGCCTCAAGGTCCGCGCGGAGCTGCTGTATCTCTGCGCCTGTCGCGTCGGCCAGCGGCGGCCGGACCGGGCCGCCCGGCAGCCCGAGCAGCCCGAGGGCCGCTTTGGTCATGATCACTCCTTGAGTCCGGAACATCCCGGTGTACACCGGGAGCAGCTCACGGTGCAGGGAGCGGGCGCTGCCGACGTTGCCGCCGGTGTACGCATCGATCATCTCGTGCAGCCGGTCCCCCACGACGTGCCCGACGACGCTGACGAACCCGGCGGCCCCGATCGCCAGCCAGGGCAGGTTGAGCATGTCCGTACCGCAGTAGAACGCGAGATCGGTGCGGGCCATCACCCAGGAGGCCCCGCCAGGGTCGTCCTTGGCGTCCTTGACGGCCACGATCCTGGGGTGGGCGGCCAGCCGGACCAGGGTCTCGGTGGCGATGGCGGCGGCCGTCCGGCCCGGGATGTCGTACAGCATCACCGGCAGCCCGGTCGTGTCGGCGACCCTGCTGAAATGGGCTTCCAGGCCGCTTTGCGGCGGCTTGCTGTAGTAGGGCGTGACGACCAGCAGGGCCGCCGCGCCGGCCCGCTGCGCCTGCCGGGCAAGCTCGCAGGTGTGCGCGGTGTCGTTGGTGCCGACCCCGGCCACGATCGTGGCCCGGGCGCCGACGGCCCCGATCACGGCGCGCAGCAACTGCTCTTTCTCCGCGTCGGTGGTGGTCGGCGACTCGCCGGTGGTACCGCTGATCACCAGGCCGTCGTTGCGCATCTCGGTAACCAGGTGGTCAGCGAGACGGGCTGCGCCGTCATAGTCGACCGCGCCGTCGGCGGTCATCGGGGTGATCATGGCGGTCAGCATCCGGCCGAACGGTGCCGCCGGGGTGCCCGTCGTGCTGCCGCCCCCTGGCGCTGTCTCGGTAGCTGTCATGCACCGAACGCTACCGGGCGCCGCCCGGTACGGGTACTGCCGGCGCGTCGCCTAGCCAGCGAATCGGCTCGCCGGCCTCGCCCAGAAGAAGCCAACCCGGAAGAAGCCAGCGCAGAAGAGCCGACGGAGAAAAGACGCGGCGACGTGAGCTCGGGGGTACCCACGTCGCCTGCGTCTATCTCAGTATCGTCGGCGGCTGCACGTGGCGTTACGCGTTGTGCGCAATTCGCTATGGCAAGTGCCGCTCGGGGCCCGGCCCCGGCCGGTCGGCCGCGGCGCCGTCGGCCGTGGCCAGCGCGGGCGTCCCGTTCCGCCATGGCCGGGCGTATGCGAGCCAGCTGCCGCCGGCCACCAGCAGGACGGCGCAGAGGAGCCAGCCCAGCGCGTTGGTCCCGATCCCGACGTACTTCAGGCCCGACGCGAAGATCACGAAGGTAATGGCGGGCCTGACGTAGCGGTCCGGGGCCCTGGAGGAGAAGAACGCGCCGATCAGCACCGCGGGCACGCTGCCGAGGATGATCGAGGTGGTGACCGAGAACTCGACGTGGCCGAAGGCCAGTGCGCCGAGAGCTGCCGCCAGGGTCAGCGGCACCGCCTGAGTGAGGTCCGTCCCGACCAGCTGGTTAGCCCCGAGCATGGGGTAAAGGAACAGCAGCAGGACGATCATCAGCGAGCCGGAGCCGACCGAGGTCATCCCGACGATGAGCCCGCCGATCATCCCGATGCCCACGGTCAGCAGCGGCCGGCGGGTGATGTTGTGCACGACGCCCTCCCGCTTCCTGCCGCCGCGCAGGTCGAGGACGTAGCGCAGCACCATCGCGGCCGCGCCGACTAGCAGCGCGGCACCGAGCGCTCGCTCGATATTCCCCTGCGCCGCGCTGCCGCTCCCGAGCAGGTGCAGCAGGTAGGAGCCGAGGAAGGCCATCGGGACCGAGCCGAGCACCATCCAGCCCACCAGCCGGAGATTCACCGTGCCCTTGCGCAGGTGCACCGCGGCGCCGACCGGCCGCATGAGAACCGCGGCGACCAGGTCACTGGAGATGGCCGTGGACGGTGTGATCCCGAATAGCAGGATCAGCATCGGCGTCATCAGCGCCCCGCCGCCTGCGCCGGTCAGCCCGACGAGAAACCCGACAACGGCGCTCCCCAGCACGATGTAGGGATTCGCGTGCATGACACCTCCGAGTTCACCAGGTCTGTTGCACCCGCACTCGCACTGGATCGCCGGCGCCCGGCGACCGGCCCGCCGGCGCCACGTACCGGCTCACACCATACGCACTGATTTCTCAAGTCTGCTATGCCGACCGGAAAACTTCTGCACGGAGCGCCATGTCGCGTGGATCCAGATGTTGCGCGGTCTGCCCGGCCCCCGGCCGCGGCAGAACTGCCCGGCAATTGGAGGTTTACCCTGCTGCGGCCCTCGTCAGCGCCCCGGCAGGCGCATACTAGAGATCATGAGCCCAGCCCGCGCCGTGCCCAGGCGCTATCTGCCAGGAAGTCCTTTCAACGATTCCTCTCCTGCTGCGCCGATCGAGCACTATGACGTGCACGACCAGGTAACTCACGACCGCTACGGCCTCGGCCGGGTTGTCGGCGTGGAGGACGACGTTGCGGTGATTGTCGACTTCGGCGGGCAGCAAGCCCGGATCACCTCGCCGTTCAGCAAGCTGACCAAGCTGTAAGGCCGCCGTCGCAACTGCCAGGGCAGCCTCGCGCGGTAGCGGCGGCCATGGCCAGCCCTGACGGTGCCCTGGCCCGTAGCCCCGCCTGGGCAGCCTCGTGCGGTAGCGGCGGCCATGGCCAGCCCTGACGGTGCCCGCCGGTAGCCCCGCCCGGGCTGGCCATCGCGCTGCCGCTGCGGACGCCGGCTTCCGGGTCAGCGGGGAGTACCTGGTACTGGACCGGCCAGGCCGGCTGAGCTTCAGCTGGAGCTGCTCTACCTGGCCCGATCCCAGCCTCAAGAGCGTGGTGAACGTGCTCCTGGAACCGCGCGAGAACGAGCAGACGCTCATGACGATCGAGCACACGTTCCTGCCGCCCGAGCTCGTCGATCAGCATGCGCGTGGCTGGACGGCCATCGCAGCGCAACTCGCCGGGGAGCTGGCCGCCATAGCGCCCGGGCGCTCGCGAGCGCATCCCTGAGCGCGTTCCCCGGCCGGTGCCAGGGATGAGGCGCCGGCCGGCTGAGCGGCGGCTACTGCGCTGGCGTGCGCAGCTCGCGGGCGGCTCGCACGGTGGCGGCTGCCGTTATGACGGTGACGACGATCAGCACCACCACTCCCCCGGCCCAGCTCGGCGGCATGGACGTGGCCACGAGGCCGTTGTCGCTGTGGAACAGGGCGCTGTCGGCCGAGCGGACGGCCAGGCCCCAGCTGATGTCAGCGCCGGTCACCACGGCCATGCACACGCTCAGCACCGTCATCGGGACAACCTCGGAGCGCAGCAGGCGGGGCGCCAGGTCCGCCCGGCGCAGGACGGCGACCGCTGCCCACCCGCACGCCGCCGCGGCGGCGGCGCCGAGCAGGGCGATGGCCGCCACGGTGGCGATGTTGGCCGCCGAGTGCACCTGCGGGTGGCGGAAGATCCGGACGATGATCAGGGCGATGGCGAGCCAGCCGAGCACTGCGGCGGGGGGAATGACCAGCGGCCGGATCAGGTCTGCCCGCCGGGCCGCGATGGCCTGCCTGATGACGCTCCAGGCAACCGGCAGCGCGCCCGCGAGCACGGCGACCCCGGCGAGAATGGCGGCCGCCCGCAGGATGTCGAACGACGCCCCGATGGCGGCGTGCTCGTGAGCGGCAGCGCGGAAGTCCGGATACTCGGTCATTTTCTGGAAGCCGGCGCCCGCGATGGTGAACGCGACGACGGCGCAGGCCACTACCGCGATGGACCCGCGAATGCGATCGGGCATTGTGCTGCCTCCAGGGTGATTCAGGCGGGCGTCCAGTGCGCCCGAGACGGCATCAGCGATCAGGCTGGCCCGGGCGGGCCAGCGCGCCGCGGCGGCCATCTCGATCAGCAGCGACGCGAACTCCTGGCCGTAGCGGGCTCGCCACCGCGGCGGATAGAGGCCGAGGACCGCGCGGACGAAGAGCGGATCGCGGCGGTCGTCGGGTGCGCCCTGATCGCGCCCGGTTTGGTCGGCATGGCGCCGGGTCATGTCGCGGCCCTGGCCGCGGCGAGGCGGGTAAGCCCGAGCTCGGCCAGGTTCCGCATCCGGGCGGCGGAGCGGGCAAGCTCCTGCGCGCCCGCAGCGGTGATCCGGTACGGCCGGCGCCGCCGGTCGGGCGGCAGCGCCTCAATGAGACCGCGCTGCTCAAGCCGGCCGATGGCCCCGTAGAGCGTGCCCGGGCCGAGCTGCACTCCGACCTGGGCCGCCACGTCCTGAGTAATGGCGTACCCGTGCTTTGGCCCGTCGGCCAGGCTGGCGAGAACCAGCATCGAAGGATCGGCCCACCTGCCGAGGTCGTCGGTCACCGTGCGCACCTCCACGCCAAGGTCGTCTCGTCAATGCTACGCAACCCGATACTACGTGGAGCATAGTACGTAATGCGATGTAACGTCCACGGTAATAGCGAGGGCGGCGGAAGGTGGCGTCCTGCTCCTTGCCGCGCGGCTGCTCCTTGCCGCGCGAGCAGGACGTGCGAGCCGGACGTTGCTGCTGCGGCTGGCCGGGTGTTGACTGCCCCGCATGACGAACCTGCTGAGCTGCCGCCCGAATCTGGAAGTCCGCGACGTCGATGCCACCGTCGGATACTGCGTAAAAAATCTGGGTTTCGAAGTTGAGATGTCCGTCGGCGAGCCGGCTTACCTCGCGCTTGTCCGGTCCGGGGAGGTGGGGCTCGGCATCGTCCTCGCCGAGAACCCGGGGGTGAACAGCACGACCGCGTGCTATATAGGCGTCACCGACGTGGACGGCTTGCATGCGCGCTGCCGCGACCTGGGCGTACCCGTCACCACGCCGCTCACCGACCGGCCATGGGGCCTGCGGGACTTCGTGATCGAGATCCCCGGCGGGCACCGGCTCGCGTTCGGGGAGCGGATTGCCTAGAACACCGGGATGATGTCCTCGGGGTTGATGTCGGCGGAGACGTCCACGCCCTCGATGTCGAGTTCCGGGATCGCGGGAAACCCGATGCCCCACCGCTGCACGATGACCCGGACCTTCGCGATCGCCGTCTTCCAGTTCTCCGCCTGCTGGTCGTAGCTCAGCACGCCGAGCCCAGCCGCCTTGGCGTGGCTCATCAGCACCCGGTGATTGGGCAGGTAATACGGCGGGAGGTCCCAGAATCCATCCGGCGGTTCCCACAGGATCATCGACAGGAAGATGAACCCGGCCCTGAGCTGGCGGGTGATCGTGGCCTTCACGTCGTCGGTCAGGCCGGGCCACTCGTTCTCCAGGATCGTCATGCAGATCTGCAGGTGCCGCGACTCATCCCGGCCGATCTTGTGGAACATCTCAGAAAAGACCGGATGAGTGGTGCCCGACGCCATCCCGCGGAACAAGGTGGACGCCGCCATCTCGCCCATCATGAAGCTGGTGAACAGCACCGGCAGCGAGTACTTGCCGACCGCCTTGGTGTAGCCGCTCCAGTACCGGCCGCCGTTGTGGTACAGCCAGCCGATATTGTTGTGCGCCGCGCGCTCGAGGTCGGTCGACGGTGTCCAGTTGAGCGGTCCGCCCGGCCAGAGCGCGGCGATCGAGCGCTGGCAGCACTCCTCGTGATTCATCTCGTCCCTGGTGATCGAGAAGAAGCACTTGCGGACCGGGTCTTCCTCGTGCTGCTCGAACGCCTGGATCGTGGCGCGGGCGAACACCGCGGGCCCGGACGCGTCGAAGTTGGCGAGCACCGAGAACCAGTACATTATCCCGAGCCGCTGCTCGGTGGTGAAGTCTCCGGCACGCAGGCCGTCCCAGGGCAGGTCGGCCGGGTTCCAGGCCATCAGCTTGGACTTCTGGTAGATGGCGGCGAGCTTCTCCGTCTCGACCCGCCACTCCATCGGGTAGATGTTCGGCTGCGGGATCTCCGGCGCGGGCCAGAACCCGCCGTCCGGGATGATCAGCTCGCCTGGCCGCATCCGTTGCTGCACTGCCGCGCTGTCGGACTCCGCCACGTCCCTGCTCCGTCCTCGTGCATCGCGGCGCGCCGATGCACCGCCACCCGGTGTATGCCCGGCCCAGGGCGCCGGGCCACCGTGTGACACGATACCGCCCGATCTGCGAAGTGGCGTTATATCCAGGCTCGCGGCCGACGCCGGGTTACACGCCGAGACCGCGGCCGATGATCTCCTTCATGATCTCCGTCGTGCCGCCGAAGATCGTCTGCGCCCGGCCGTCGGCGAATGCCCGCGCGACCGGGTACTCGCGCATGTAGCCGTACCCGCCATGCAGCTGGACACAGCGATCGACGACTCGATTACAGAGCTCGGTGTCCCACCATTTCAGCATCGAGGCGTCCTCGTTCGACAGCCGGCCGGCGATGTGCTCGGTGACGGCACGGTCGGTGAACGCCCGCGCCACCGCGAGTTCGGTCGCCATCTCGGCGAGCACGAAGCGGTTGTACTGGAAGCGCCCGATCGGCCGCCCGAAGGCCTGGCGCTGCTTGCAGTACTCCAGTGTCTGCTCGAACACGCACTCGGCCGCGGCCAGCGCCGTCGTGCCGATGGCAACCCGCTCGCGGGGCAGGTTCCGCATCAGGGCGACGAAGCCGCCGCCCTCGTCCCCGAGCATGTTCCCGGCGGGCACCCGGACGTCGCTGAAGAACAGCTCAGAAGTGTCCTGTGCGTGCATGCCGATCTTGTCCAGGTTCCGGCCACGCTCAAAGCCAGCCATCTCGCGCTCCACCACCAGCAGGCTGATGCCCTGGTAACCGGCATCGGGATCGGTGCGGGCGACGACGATCACCAGGTCGCACAGCTGGCCGTTGGAGATGAACGTCTTCTGGCCGTTCAGCACATAATGGTCGCCGTCCCGCACCGCCGACGTGCGGATGCCCTGCAGGTCGCTGCCCGCGCCCGGCTCGCTCATCGCAATCGCGGTGATGAGCTCACCGGAGCAGTAGCCGGGCAGCCAGCGTTCGCACTGCTCGGGGCTGGCCAGCCGGAGCAGGTACTGGCCGTTGATGTCGTTGTGCACGGAGAAGCCCGGGCCATGCGCGCCGACCCTGGCAAGTTCCTCGTTCAAGATCAGGTAATAGGTGTAGTCGGGGTTGCCCCCGCCGCCGTACTTCTCGTCGATATCGATGCCGAGCAGGCCGGCTCGGCCGGCCGCGAGCCAGACGTCACGCGAGACGGCACCGTCGCGCTCCCA
This sequence comes from Streptosporangiaceae bacterium, assembly GCA_035299845.1. Lineage (GTDB taxonomy): Bacteria > Actinomycetota > Actinomycetes > Streptosporangiales > Streptosporangiaceae > Palsa-506. Next base: position 144 of record DATGVY010000539.1, on the reverse strand, counting down.
CTGCTCGTGGTACGGCGTGATCTCCCTGGCGATGAAGGACCGAACCATGTCGCGGAACGCATCGTGCTCGCTGGTGAAGATTTCGCGCCGCATGCCGTTCCCCTCAATCTGCCCGCCTCTGCACGCGAACGTAACACCTGTCAT
>DATGVY010000538.1:0-8140 GCA_035299845.1 Streptosporangiaceae bacterium | reverse complement strand
GAGCCCAGTCAGCCCGAGCGAGCCCAGTCAGCCCGAGCGAGCCCAGTCAGCCCGAGCGAGCCCAGTCAGTCCGTCGGCCGGGAATTGCCGAGCATGATCTCGTCCCAGGACGGGACCGACGAGCGCCTGGCCCGGCCACTGGCTGCCTTGCGCACCGGGCGCTCAGGCACCGGGCTCTCCGGCTGCGCTGGCCGGTCGTCGCTGCCGGCCGCGTCCTCTGGGCGGCCAGCCGGCGTGCCGGGCGCCTTGGCCGGCGCCTTCACCGCGGCCGGGCGGGGGGAAGCTCCGGCTGCCACCCGCGCGGGCTGCCGCTCTGCCTCGCCGCGTTGGTCAGCCGGATGCGCGCCCAGTGCGCCAAGCCTGCGGGCTATCGGAGTCACCGTGGCGGTGGCTGGCTCGGCCGGGCTCAGCCGGCCGGGGGGCAGGTCGGCGCCGGAGAGGCTGAGCCTGGCCGCGTTGTCGTCGGCCGGCATCGCGTGCCGGCGCCGCTGGTCGAACACCCACTCGGCCATCTGCGGCCGGTTGCCCGAGGTGAACATGAGCTGGACCTGCCAGCTGCCGTCAGCCCGCTTCCTTGAGTCCCACTGCGCGTCATCCGGGTTCGCACCGCACTCGGCCAGCCGCTCGGCGACGATGTCGCCGAGCCTGGGGCCAGGTCCGGAGTCGCCAGGGCTGCGGACGGTCGCGCGCTGCGCCTCCTGCGCCCGGTACTCCCGCTCGGCGAGCACCGGTCCCTCGAAGCGGCGCACGCGCTCGATCGGGATTCCCGCCGCATCGGCGATCTCGTCCGCGGTCTCTCCGGCACGGATCCGGTCCTGGATCTCCTTGGGTCGCAACGGATTCTCCACTTCGATCTCGTACTGAGCGAGCCGCGAGAACTGGCCCCGAGCCACCGTCCTGAGCCGGTCGTCGACGGGCAGTGAGAACCGCCCGCCCCGTCCCGGCACCGCGAGCACGGCGTAGCTCCCGTCCTCGCTGACCGCGACGAGGCGCAGCTCCTGCATCGGCATCCCTTCCGCGCTGCCCGGGCGGCGCAGGGGCATAGCTCGGGCTTCCCCCGGGGACGAGTCTGACCGGTGCGGGCTGTCCTGGCCAGCACCGCGCCCGGCATGTCCGCCAGCGATGCTGGCGTCATCCCGGCCGGCCACCTGGCCCAGCACGCCGGCACTCGTCCGCAGGGTATGTCCGCTGGCCGGCCATGACGCAGCGAACGCGGATACCCACCCTCTTACCCAGCGCGTTCGGCCGGCGGCGCGAGTCCGGGGCGCCGCAGCCGCCCGCCTGGCGGCGCGGCTGGCGGCAGCCTCACGTTAGGCTTCCTGACTATGCATATCGACACGATCTTCAACGCTGTCGGGCGTTTCGCCGTGCGGTTCCGGTGGCTCGTGCTGCTGATATGGATCGTTGGGGCGATAGGTGCCGTGACGCAGCTGCCCTCACTCTCGAGCGTCACGCAGAGCAACAACTCCAAGTTCCTCCCGGCCAGCGCGCCGAGCGAGCGTGCCGCCGTGCTCGCCGCCCCGTTCGGCGCGGTTAACCTGCTGCCGATTCCCGTCGTGGCGGCACGCTCGGGGTCATCGCTGACCGCGGCGGATGTCACCGCTCTGACGACCCTCCAGGGCCGACTGCGCTCGGTGAGCAGCGTCGTCAAGGTCCTTGACGCCGGCCGGTCCCCGGACGGCCGGGCGGAGCAACTGGTGGTGCTTGCGACCCAGGGGGGCGGCAACCAGAACCAGCAGACTGCCCTGATAGACGGACTGCGCGCGAAGATCTCGAGCGCCGGGCTGCCTGCCGGGCTGCACGCGCATCTGGCGGGCGCCGTCGCCACTCAGGTCGATCAGCAGAAGGCGTCCGGCAATACGGCTACTTTGCTCTTGCTCTTTTCTTTGCTGTTCATCGTAGGGCTGCTGCTAGTGATCTTCCGGTCGTTCACGCTGGCCGTGACGACTGTCATCCCCGCCATTATCTCGTTCGCCGTAGCCGGCCCGCTGGTTGCCGAGGCCGCGCGGCACGGCCTGCAGGTGTCTCCGATCGCGCAGTTCCTGTTGATCGTGCTCGTGTTCGGCGCGGGCACTGACTACGGGCTTTTCCTGGTATTCCGGGTCCGTGAGGAGCTGCGCGCCGCCCAGCATGAAGAGGGCGGCGCTTACTATCCGGGCGCCGGCAGTCTGGGCGGCAGCATGCTCGGCGATGTGATTCACGCCAGGCAGCCGGCCAGGGAGGCGATCGTCAGGTCAGTCACCAAGGTCGGAGAGTCGATCACCGCCTCGGCGGCCACGGTGATCCTCGCGATGGTCACCCTGCTGCTGGCCAGCTTCCCGTTCTACTCCAACCTCGGGCTCCCGTTCGCGATCGCCATCGCCGTCGTCCTGCTGGCCGGGCTGACGCTGCTGCCGGCGCTGCTATCCCTTCGCCTGTCGCTGCTCGCCATCAAGCGCTCGATCTTCCGCGCCCTGTTCGGCAGGCCAAAGCTGCTGCCGTGGAGCATTCAGGGCAGCGGCAAGACCGGGGTGTGGAGCCGGGTGGCCGGGCGCATTGTGCGGTACCCAGCGCGGACGCTCATCAGTGGCGTTGTTTTCTTCGGCGCGCTGTCGTTCGCCGTGCTCGGTTATGTCGCCGCCGGCTTCGGCGGCACTACATCGGCTCCGGCAGGCAGCGACTCCGCCGCGGGCAACGCCTCGCTGGCGAAGTATTTCCCGCAGTCGTCGGCCAACCCGACCAGCCTTATCTTTACGTTCACGACGCCGGTCTGGGACAACCCAGCGCCGCTGGCCGCCGCGACCAGCCTGTTGCAGGCTGACAGTCTCTTCACCCAGGTGACGGGACCGCTGAACCCGGCCGGCGCGCCGCTGAATGGCGCCCAGTACACTGCGCTGCACGCCAAGCTGGGCCCGGCCAAGGCGCTTCCGCCGCTGCCGGCGCCGGGAAGCACGGTGCCGGTCGCGATCTATGAGACCTACCGTGCCACTTCGAACTACGTCAGCCCGGACGGCCGGACGGTGCAGTATTCGACTGGCCTGAGGGCAGGAGATCCCGGCGGCACGCCCGCACTGAGGGCGGTGCCCGCGATCCGGGCCGCGACGGCGGCCGTTGCCACGTCGATACATGCCGCAGACTCAGCCGTCGGCGGCGAGGCGCCGGCGATCTATGACATCAGCAGCATCTCCAACAGCGACCTGAAACGAATCATCCCGATCGCGATCCTGGCAATCGGGCTGCTGCTGGCCATCGTGCTGCGCAGCCTGGTCGCGCCGCTGTACCTGATTGCCTCGGTCGGGATCTCCTACCTCGCCGCGCTCGGCCTGTCCGTGCTGCTGTTCATTAAGCTCGGCGGCAGTGGCGGGCTGGTGTTCTTCATGCCGTTCCTGATGTTCATCTTCCTGCTGGCGCTCGGGGAGGACTACAACATCCTGGTGATGACCCGGATCCGGGAGGAGGCGCACAGGCTCCGGCTGCGCGACGCGGTGGCCCGAGCACTCAGCGCAACGGGCTCGACCGTGACCTCGGCGGGTCTTGTGCTCGCGGGCTCGTTTGTCGTGCTGACGTTCGTGGCCGGCCGCGGATCGGGCGGCAGCCAGGTCCGCGACATCGGACTCGGCCTGGCACTGGGCATCCTGATGGACACGTTCCTGGTCCGCACCCTGCTCGTGCCGTCCACTGTGGTGCTGCTCGGCCGCTGGAACTGGTGGCCGTCCCGGATGAGCCGGCCAGGCGCGGAACCCGCCGGGGTGGCCGCCGGCGCCGAGGCGAGCATGGCGGATGCCGACGGCAGCCTGCAGCGGCCCGACCCCCGGCGCTGATCGGGAATCCACGTGCGATCAGGCCCCCGGCTCAGCGTCGTGCCTACGGCGGGCTGGTGCCGTGCGGCGCGCGGGATGCTCTTCGGCCGGATGCACAAGTACTCCGCTGCTGGCGGCCGGGTGACTACGGGTGGCTATCGGTGCCCGCCCGGCGCTCGCGGGGTAAAGTTCCTGCTGGCGGAGCGGAACGCCGACAGGACGTACGCCGTCCTGGAACCGGTCAGTCAGCTGCGGGTGCCGACCGGCCGGGCCGCCTCGCGGTTGCGCGCGCAGGCGGCAATGGCGGCAGGGAGCCAGGTCTTTCGGAAGAGCTATTGGGCCGAAGGGTAGTGGCGAAATGCGGCACATGCTGGGAGTTCTACTCGCTGTTGCGATGGGCGCTGCGTTGTTCTTCGGCGGCGGATGGGGGATAGCGCGGATCACGGCGCTGCACGCCGCCGGCCAGAACATCGGGACGGCGCAGGGCCTGACCGCCCTCGGCGCGGTGCTCGGCACCGGCCTGCTGCTCGGCATCCTGCTGGCCGCGCCAGGGATCTCGCCGCTCGGTACCGGCCTTCCCGGCATCGTCCTGCTTGCCTGGACCGCGCTGCTCGTGCTGAGCGCCCGGCGCGCGGCCAAGCTCATCCCGCTGCAGGGCCACTCCTTCGCCACCGGATTCGGGACCATGCTCGGAACCGGCATACTCGCGATGGTCGGCATCATGATGATCGTCCCGCTGTTCGTGCCCTCCCGGTGGCGGCGCGAGTACACCGAGGAGGAATTCGCCGGCATGCCGACCGCGCCCGGCATGCTGCGCTGACCGTTGCGCGGGCGGTGCATGAGCTCGTGCCGGTGGCGCCGGCGGATGGCTATCCGGATGGCGATGATGAGCACAACGAGCAGGCTGACTGCGCCACGCCGTCCGGCTCCATGGCTGCGCCGCGCCGGGAGCGTCGGCTACGGCGCCGGCGAGGCCAGCAGGGGCCAGCGTTCGGGAAAAAGGACGATCAATGGCGGCCAGCGAACTGCTCGCTCTCGGTCGAGCCGTGCAGCGCGGTGGTCGAGGCGTCCGGCGTGATCGCCGACGTGACCTGGTCGAAGTACCCGGTGCCGACCTCGCGCTGGTGCCTGGTCGCGGTGTAGCCGTCGGCCTCCGCCGCGAACTCCGCGTCCTGCAGCCGGACGTAGGCCGGCATGCCCTCGGCGGCATAGCCGCGGGCGAGTTCGAACATCGACTGGTTCAGCGAGTGGAATCCCGCCAGCGTGATGAACTGGAACTTGTAGCCCATGTCGCCGAGCTCGCGCTGGAACTTCTCGATCGTGCCCTCGTCCAGGTGCGCACGCCAGTTGAACGACGGCGAGCAGTTGTACGCCAGCATCTGGTCGGGGTAGACCGCCTTGATCCCCTCAGCGAACTCGCGCGCGACAGCGAGGTCGGGCGTGCCCGTCTCCATCCAGAGCAGGTCGGAATACGGGGAGTACGCGAGACCGCGCGCGATGCACGACTCGATGCCGCCGCGCACCCGGAAGAACCCTTCTGGCGTCCGCTCGCCGGTCACGAACCGCTGGTCCCGCTCGTCCACGTCGCTGGTGATCAGGTTCGCCGAGTGAGCGTCGGTGCGGGCGACGATGAGGCTGCGGACCCCGCAGATGTCAGCCGCCAGCCGGGCCGCGTTCAGCGTCCTGATGTGCTGGCCGGTCGGGATCAGCACCTTGCCGCCGAGGTGGCCGCACTTCTTCTCGGCCGCCAGCTGGTCTTCCCAGTGCACGCCCGAGGCGCCGGCCGCGATCATGGCCTTCATCAGCTCGAAGGCATTCAGCACGCCGCCGAAGCCCGCCTCCGCGTCGGCGACGATGGGCGCCAGCCAGTACGGCTGCTCGCCGCCGTTGCCGCCGTCCCTCTCGGCCCAGCTGATCTGGTCGGCCCGCAGCAGCGCGTTGTTGATCCGCCGGACCACCTGCGGCACCGAGTTGACCGGGTAGAGGCTCTGGTCCGGGTAGGTCTGCCCGGCCAGGTTGGCGTCCGCCGCGACCTGCCAGCCGGACAGGTAGATCGCCTTCAGGCCCGCCCTTACCTGCTGTACCGCCTGGTTACCGGTCAGCGCGCCGAGCGTGTTGACGTACGGCTCTTTCCGCAGCAGCGACCACAGCCGTTCGGCCCCGATCCTGGCCAGCGTGTGCTCCTCCTGCACCGAGCCGCGCAGCCTGATGACATCGGCCGCCGAGTAGGTCCGGTCGACGCCAGCCCAGCGCGGGTCTGTCGCCCATTCCTGGTGCAACGCCGCCGCCTGCGCATCAATCGGGCGGGCAGCTCGCTGCCCGTTGCTGTGTGCCTTGCCGTTCTGCGTGCCCTCGAGGCGAGGCTCGCTCATAGTGGCCTCCCATCTTGTTGTCCCCGGGTGTTACCTCCAGCGTGCGGGCCCGGCGGTGCCCGCACTAGAGCCGAAGGTCATGAACTTCTAGAGATTTTCGCCTAAGATGAAGAAATGCAAGATATTAGGCGCAAAGAAAGATCATCTTTTACGCAGTCTACCGGAATTGATCTTGCTTTGTTCGGTCAGCGGCTCCGGCACGCGCGCCGCGCCAGCGGCCTGACGCTGGCGGAACTCGGGGCTCGCGTCGGCCGGGCCCCGTCCGTCTTGTCGCTGCTCGAGAACGGCCGCCGCGAGCCCAAGCTGTCGCTGATCGAGGCACTGGCCGGCGCCCTGTCCGTGCCCGCGGCGGAACTGCTCAGGAACGAGCCGCCCAGCCGCCGCGCGCAGCTGGAGATCGCCCTGGCCGACGCGCAGCGCGACCCGGCCTGCGCCGACCTCGGCCTGCCCTACCTGCGGCCGGGCGCCCGGGTGCCGAACGACGTGCTGGAGCATGTCGTCGCCCTGCACGCCGAGCTGCGCAGGCAGCGGGCGAAGCCGACCGCAACGCCGGAGGAAGCCAGGGAGGCCAACGCCGACCTGCGCGCGATGATGCGGCAGCGCGGCAACTACTTCGCGCCGATCGAGCAGGCCGCCGCCGAGGCGCTGGCCGCTGCGGGCTATGCCGGGGGAGCCCTGTCCCAGAAGCTGCTGCTTTCGGTCGTCAGCCACCACGGGTTCTCCGTTAAATATGTTCATGATCTTCCTAGGTCGGCGCGGTCAGTGACGGACCTGCGGAACCGGCGGATCTACCTCAAGCAGGAATCGATGGGCATGCACACGCCGCGGACGGTCCTGCTGCAGACGCTGGGCCACTTCGTGCTCGGGCATTCCGCGCCGGCCGACTTCGCCGATTTTCTCCATCAGCGGGTGGAGGCCAACTACTTCGCCGCCGCGGTGCTGGTGCCCGAGGAGCCGGCCGCGCGGTTCCTGCGCGAGGCCAGGGACGACAAGAGCCTGTCGGTCGAGGACCTGCGGGATGTCTTCGCGGTTTCCTACGAGATGGCCGCGCACCGCTTCACCAACCTGGCGACCCACCACCTAGGCCTGCCGTGCCACTTCGTCAAGAACGACGCGGGCGGGATCATCTACAAGGCCTACGAGAACGACGGTGTGGTGTTCCCCGCGGACGAGGCCGGGGCCATCGAGGGCCAGCGGATGTGCCGGGAGTGGTCAGGACGCCAGGTGTTCGCTGCGGCGGACCGGTTCAGCCCGCTCTACCAGTACTCCGACACGCCGTCGGGCACCTACTGGTGCGTCGCCTTCGTCGACCCGGGGCCAGAGCGCGGCTTCGCCGTCACGCTCGGCGTCCCGTTCGAGCATTCCCGCTGGTTCCGGGGCAGGGAGACGACGAGGCGGGTCACCTCGGCATGTCCGGACGGCGAGTGCTGCCAGCGGCCGCCGGCCCGGCTGGCCGCGCGCTGGGACGGGCTCGCCTGGCCGTCGGCGCGCGCGCACTCGCACATCCTGTCCGCGCTGCCGAGGGGCAGTTTCCCCGGCGTGGACGAGGCCGACGTCTACGCGTTCCTTGAGCGGCACGAGCAGGACTAGCCGGTCGGCAAGCCCTCCCCGCCCCCCGCCCCGCATGCCCCGCCCGGCGCTGCCCCCTGTGCCGCTGTCAATATGTGCCATGCGCCCGCTGGCTGCCCTCTTCCATGATCCCGGGGATTTTTCAGTCACAGTGACTGAAAAATCCCCGGGATCATGAGAATGGTGCCGAGGGATGGCACGTTTGGGTCAGTCTGACTGGCTCGATGCCACATCCATCGCGTTGCCCGGGGCCGCCCGGGCGCCCGGGTGCGGGACGGGCTAACCTCGATTCCCGGTGCGATAATCCAGTTGAGGTTGGGGCGCTGTCGGAGCTGGCCAGGGCGAACGTCATCCGATCCCCATCATGACCACAAGCCGACCGTAACGCCGCAGCAGGCGGGTTGCCGGAGTATGGCCAAG
>DATGVY010000537.1:0-8627 GCA_035299845.1 Streptosporangiaceae bacterium | reverse complement strand
CGGGGCAGACACCGGGGCCGGAGCCGGGGCAGGGGCAGGGCCAGACACCGGGGCAGACACCGGGGCCGGAGCCGGGGCAGGGGCGTTCTCGCCGTCAGGCACGGCTGCTGACGACCGGACTGCTCCTGCTGCCCTGTCCTGCAACATGTCCCCCCGGACCATCGCGCAACGGGGGTTGCGGTGACCTCAGGGGGAAAGGACAGCACACAAAGCACTGGTTTCTCAGCCAAATCATTTATTGTCAGCAGAAATGGTATCGAATCCGGAGCGGGCAGGACCGGCGTGAATCCGGAGCGGGCGGGACCGGCGTGAAATCGGAGCGGGCGGGACCGGCGTAGATCCCGGCCCGCAGTGGACCGCCCCGGGCTGGCACGGCCGGGCCGCCGGGGGCGGCCAGCGGGCGCGGGCGGACATGGCGCGCGCCCCGCAGGCGAGGGAAGCGGCGGGTATTCAGCGGCCAGCGAAATATCCGTTAAATATGGTCGTTAGTTGCCTGCCGCCCTGGTCAGCCGCGCCGCGGCGCTTTGGCGAGCCGCGCAAGCGCTTCGCGCAGGACCTCTGGCCTCTTGCAGAACGCGAACCGGACCTGGGTCCGTCCGGCCTCGGCATCGTCATAGAACAGCGCGCTCGGAATGGCGACCACGCCGGCCCGGTGCGGCAGTTCCCGGCAGAACTCCACCCCGCCGCCTTCCCCGAGGTGGCGGATGTCGGTGGTGACGAAATAGGTGCCGGCTGGCCGGTATACCTCGAATCCGGCCTCGGCCAGCCCGGCGCAGAGCAGGTCCCGCTTGCCGCGCAGGTCCGCGCTGAGCCAGGCGAAGTAGGCGTCCGGCATCCGCAGGCCCTCGGCGATGGCGTACTGGAACGGGCCGCCGCTCACGTAGGTGAGGAACTGCTTGACCGTCCGGACGGCGGCGACCAGCTCGGCCGAGGCCGTCACCCAGCCGATCTTCCAGCCGGTGAAAGAGAACGTCTTGCCGGCCGAGCTGATCGACACGGTGCGCTCCCGCATGCCGGGCAGCGAGCCGATCGGCACGTGCTCGCCGTCGAACACCATGTGCTCGTAGACCTCGTCAGCCACCACGAGCAGATCGTGCTCGCAGGCCAGTTCGGCGATTCCGGTCAGCTCGGCGCGGCTGAAGACCGAACCGGTCGGGTTATGCGGGGAATTCAGCAGGATCAGCCGGGTGCGAGCAGTGATCGCTGAGCGCAGGGCAGCCAGGTCGGGCCGGAAATCCGGCGGCCGCAGGGTAACGGGAACGCGAATCCCCCCGGCCATCGCCACGTTGGCCGCGTACGAATCGTAATACGGCTCGAAGGCGATGACCTCGTCGCCGGGCTCGACCAGCGCGAGCAGCGCCGCCGCAACGGCCTCGGTCGCGCCCGCGGTGACCAGCACCTCGCTGTCCGGATCGAAGCTAAGGCCGTAGAACCGCTGCTGATGGTCGGCAATGGCCCGCCTCAGCTCGGGGATGCCGGGCCCCGGCGGGTACTGGTTGCCGCGGCCGTGCAGGATTGCGGCCGCCGCGGCCTGGGCAATCTCGGGCGGGCCGTCGGTGTCGGGGAAGCCCTGGCCGAGGTTGACTGATCCGGTCGTGATCGCGAGCGCCGACATCTCGGCGAAGATCGTCGTGCCAAGACCGGATAGCCGGCTGTTCAGCAATGGTCGGTTCACCCCGCCATGAGATCACGCCCGCGCACTGCGGTGCCCGGCTGCCCGTACGACCGGGTCCTGAACTTACCTACGATGGACGAATGTGGTCGTTTCCTGTGGTGCTGAGAATGAACGGGCGCTCCGATGCCGGTGACTGAGTCGGCCGGCCCGCCGCGCGAGGCGCGTACCGCGATCATGACCGTCGACGACGACCCGGGCGTGTCCCGCGCGGTCGCCAGGGACCTGCGCCGCCGCTACGGCGAGCGGCACCGGATCGTGCGGGCCGAGTCCGCCGAGGCGGCGCTGGACGCGCTCAGCCAGCTGAAGCTGCGCGGTGATCTTGTCGCGGTGATCCTGGCCGACTACCGCATGCCGCAGATGAACGGCATCGAGTTTCTTGAACGCGCGATGGACGTCTACCCGGGAGCACGGCGCGTGCTGCTCACCGCCTACGCGGACACCGGCGCGGCGATCGACGCGATCAACGTCGTCGATCTCGACCACTACCTGCTCAAGCCGTGGGACCCGCCGGAGGAGAAGCTGTACCCGGTGGTGGACGCCATGCTGGAGACCTGGCTGGCCTCCGACCACCGGCCGGTTCCGGAGACCAAGGTCGTCGGGCACCGCTGGTCGGCGCGCTCGTCCGGGGTCCGTGAGTTCCTGGCCCGCAACCAGGTGCCGTACCGCTGGTACTCCTCGGACGAGCCGGAGGGCAAGCGGCTGCTCACCGCGGCCGGCCAGGACGGGCTCACGCTGCCGGTGGTGATCACCGCCGACGGCGAGGTCCTGGTGGAGCCGGCCGACGCCGAGCTGGCCAGCCGGGTCGGCCTGGCCACCACTCCGGCCAAGGACTTCTACGACCTGATCGTGATCGGCGGCGGCCCGGCCGGCCTCGGCGCAGCCGTGTACGGCGCCTCCGAGGGGCTGCGGACCGTGCTCGTCGAGCGCACGGCCACCGGCGGCCAGGCGGGCCAGAGCTCGCGGATCGAGAACTACCTGGGCTTCCCCGACGGGGTGTCCGGAGCGCAGCTGACCGACCGCGCGCGCAGGCAGGCCGCCAAGTTCGGCGCCGAGGTGCTCACCGCGCGTGATGTCATCGGGCTTGAGGTCAACGGCTCCGCGCGCGGCGTCAAGTTCGCCGACGGCAGCAGGGTCGACGCGCACGCGGTCATCCTGGCGACCGGGGTCTCCTACCGGCAGCTGGCCGCGCCGGGGGTGGACGCGCTGACCGGCCGCGGCGTGTACTACGGGTCCACGCTGGCCGAGGCGGCGGGATGCGCCGGGCAGGACGTGTTCATCGTCGGCGGCGCCAACTCGGCCGGGCAGGCCGCCGTCTACCTGTCCAGGACCGCCCGCTCGGTGACCCTGCTGGTCCGCGGGCCTTCGCTGGACCGGTCGATGTCGTACTACCTCATCCAGCAGATCGCGGGCATCCCCTCGATCTCGGTCCGGACCTGCACCGACGTGGTGGCGGCGCACGGCGATGACCACCTGGAGAGCCTGACGCTGCGGGACAGCGCGGCCGGCACCACGGAAACCGTCGACGCGCAGCTGCTGTTCGTCTTCATCGGCGCCGCGCCGCTGACGGACTGGCTCGACGGGGTCGTGGCGCGGGACGCGCGCGGCTTCGTGCTCTCCGGCCCCGACCTGTCCGCCGAAGGGCACCGGCCCGGCGGCTGGGTGCCGGACCGGGCGCCCTACCACCTGGAGACAAGCGTCCCTGGCGTGTTCGTGGCTGGTGACGCTCGGGCGGAGTCCGCCAAGCGCGTGGCGTCCGCTGTCGGCGAGGGCGCGATGGCCGTCATGCTGGTGCACCGGTACCTGGAGAAGCCATGACAAGCCCGCAAGTTACGCAGCCGTGTAGCGCCGATGAGCTACGTACGCTCTTCCTGTTCGAGGGCCTGACGAACGAGCAGCTGGCATGGCTGTGCCGGGAAGGGCACGTCGAGCAGTACGAGGCCGGCCCGATCTTCGCCGAGGGCGAGCCGGCCGAATGGTGCTACGTGCTGCTGGACGGCGTACTGGTGCTGTCCCGCAAGGTGGGGGGCGATGACGTGGAGGTCGTCCGCTCGTCCCAGCGCGGCGTGTATGCCGGTGCGTTCCAGGCCTTCCTGGGCGATCAGGTACCGCAGCTTTACACGGCCTCGCTGCGGGTGCCCGAGCCGTCAAGGCTGTTCGTGCTGAGCTCGGTCGCATACGCGCAGATGATCCATCAGTGGTTCCCCATGGCGCGGCACCTGCTGGAGGGGCTGTTCTTCAACTTCCAGAACACCCAGCAGATCATCGGCCAGCGGGAGCGGCTGCTCGCCCTCGGCTCGCTGTCGGCCGGCCTGACGCACGAGCTCAACAACCCGGCCGCTGCTGCCGTCCGCGCCACCTCAGCGCTGCGCGAGCGGGTCGCCGGGATGCGGCACAAGCTGGGCACGATCGCGGCAGGCCCCTGTGACCGGGTCGCCCTTGCGGCGCTGATCCGGCTGCAGGAGGACGCCGCCGACCGGGTGCCGAAGGCCCGGGCGCTGGATCCGATCGAAGCGTCCGACCGCGAGGATGCCGTCGGCGACTGGCTCGACGACCACGGCGTGGCCGACGGCTGGGACCTCGCCCCGGTCCTCGTGCAGGCGGGCCTGGACACCGGCTGGCTCGATCACGTCGCGGCCACCGTTGACGTGGCTCATCTCAGCGGGGCGCTGCGCTGGCTGGGCTACACGGTCGAGACCGAGCTGCTGATGAACGAGATCGAGGACTCCACCACGCGCGTCTCGACCCTGGTCGCCGCGGCGAAGCAGTACTCGCAGCTGGACCGGGCGCCGTACCAGGTAGTCAACGTGCACGACCTGCTCGACAGCACCCTGCTGATGCTCGGCAGCAAGATCGGCGCGGGCATCCGCGTGGTCAAGGACTACGACCCCGCGCTGCCCGAGATCCCCGCCTACGCGAGTGAGCTCAACCAGGTCTGGACGAACCTGATCGACAACGCGATCTCGGCCATGGACGGGACAGGCACGCTGACCGTCCGCACCGCGCTGGACCGCGACCGGGTGCTCGTCGAGTTCGGCGATACCGGCCCTGGCGTGCCGCCGGAGATCAGCCAGCGGATCTTCGAGCCGTTCTTCACCACCAAGCCGGTCGGCGAGGGAACCGGGCTCGGGCTCGACATCTCCTGGCGGATCGTGGTGAACAAGCACCACGGAGACCTGCGGGTCGAGTCGGTCCCCGGCGACACCAGGTTCCGGGTCTGGCTGCCGCTCGCTGCGTAGAGAAGGTGACCGGGCCGGATCCGGCTGCCGCCCGCAGCCTCCTGCTCCGCGCTCGCCGACGCGCCCGGCGTAGCCTTGGGCCATGCGGGCGTGGGTGGTCCATCAGCCGGGGCCGATGTCGACCGGCCCGCTCCGCCTGATCGACCGGGCCAGGCCCGAGCCGGGCCAGGGCGAGCTGCTGATCCGGGTGCTGTGCTGCGGCGTCTGCCGCACCGACCTGCATCTCGCCGAGGGCGACCTGAGGCCGAAGGCCCCCGACGTCACCCCGGGCCACGAGGTGGTCGGCGAGGTAGTCGAGGCCGGTCCGGGAACTGTCCGGTTCCGCCCCGGCGACCGGGTGGGAGTCGCCTGGCTGGCCGGGACGGACGGGTCCTGCCGGTACTGCCGGCGCGGCAACGAGAACTTGTGTCCCAGGTCCGTCTATACCGGCTGGGACCTGCCCGGCGGCTACGCCGAGTACCTGGTGGCAGCGGATGCCTACGTGCACCAGATACCCGCCGGGTTCAGCGACGCCGAGGCCGCCCCGCTGCTCTGCGCCGGGATCATCGGGTACCGCGCGCTGCGCCGCGCGGACCTGCCGCCGGCCGGCCGGCTGGGCATCTGGGGATTCGGCGGCTCCGCGCACCTGACCGCGCAGGTCGCGCTCGCCGAGGGCGCCGCCGTGCACGTCTTCACCCGCGCCGCGGCCGCGCGCGAGCTGGCACTCGGGCTGGGCGCCGCGTCCGCCCAGGACTCCTGGGATCCGGCGCCGGAGCCACTGGACTCAGCGATCATCTTCGCGCCGGTCGGCGAGCTTGTCCCGGCGGCACTGACCGCGCTGGACCGCGGCGGGACGCTGGCGATCGCCGGCATCTACCTCACCGACATCCCGGTGCTGAACTATGCCGCGCACCTGTTCCAGGAGCGCACACTGCGCAGCGTGACGGCGAACACGCGCGGCGACGCCGAGGAGTTCCTCCGGCTTGCCCGCCAGCTCAGGCTCCGCGTCACGATCACCCCGTACTCGCTCGGCCAGGCCAGTCAGGCACTCGCCGATCTCGCCGCTGACCGGGTCAACGGCGCCGCCGTGCTGTCCGTGTGACCGCGCGCGGATCAGCCACGGCCTAGCCTGGCTGCTCGCGATGGCGGGTCATGGCGCCCGCCTGAAGGGCGGGTACTGGCCCGCCTGAAGGGCGGGTACTGATCCGTGACCAGGGTGAACGCGCAGGCGACAACGGTCTGGGCACGGCGGGCGATAGCCTCGCGCGGCTTACCGGCGCAAGCCAGGCCTGCGGTGCCGGGTGCTGCGGCTTGGCCTGCGCATAGCAGCGAAAGCGGACCGGCGGCGCCCGGCTGGGCCGGCGGCGAGGTGTGCGTTATCGTCGCAAAGCGCGACCGGTCACGTTAGCGTTACGCCGTGGATGCGACAGAGCTAACCGGAGAGACGAGCCCGAGCACCGTTGACGCGCCGCCGGCTGCCGCCGCCGCCGAGCAGCCAGGCGACAGCGTCAGGCTGGCCTTCGCCAGCTTCCTGATGCTGTTCGTCGAGCTGGCGCTGATCCGCTGGACGGCAGCGAACAACGTCTACCTGGCATCCGCCACGAACTTCGTGCTGCTGGCCAGCTTCCTCGGCATCGGGCTCGGCTTCCTGAACGCCAGGTCGCGGTGGGATTTCCTGCGCTGGGCGCCGGTGACGTTCGTGGCGCTGGTCGGCTTCGTTCTCGCGTTCCCGGTGATCTTGCAGTCGCTGACCGGGACGCATCCGTACCGGGGGCTGCAGGGCGCGATCGCGCTGCCCCGCCCGGTCAGCCTGGGCGTCATCTTCGTCCTCAGCGTCGCCGTGATGGCCGGCTTCGGCCAGGCCGTCAGCAGGCTCTTCATCCGCTTCGAGCCGCTCAGTGCCTATCGGCTGGACATCCTGGGCAGCATCGGCGGCATCGCCGCCTTCTCCGCGCTGGCCTTCCTGCAGCTCCCCCCGCTGGCCTGGGGCGTCATCGCGGCCGGCGGCCTGGCGGTGCTGCTGGGGCGGGGCGCGAAGTGGTGGCAGTGGGCGGCCATCGGCGTCGTCATCGTGCTGCTGGGAATGGACTCCTTCGCGCCGCACGAGCAGTGGTCGCCGTACTACAAGCTCTCCGTCGAGAAGAAGGGCACGACCACGCCCGCTGTGTACGTGACCGCGAACAACGTCCCCTATCAGGCCGCCCGCTCGCTGGCCGTGCTGCACGCGCAGAAGAAGTTCTACTTCTACCCGTACCGGCACGTCACGAGGGCGTCACTGGGCAATGAGCTCATTATCGGCGCAGGCTCGGGAAACGACGTCGCGGTGGCGCTCTCGGAGGGCGCCCGGCACATCGACGCGGTCGAGATCGATCCCGCGCTGCTGCAGATCGGGCGCGACCAGCACCCGGAGCATCCCTACCAGAACCCCCGGGTGACCGCTCACGTCGCTGACGGCCGCGCGTACCTGCAGGACACCTCGCAGCACTACAACCTGATCCTGTTCGCGCTGCCCGACTCGCTGACGGCGCTGGCCGGCCAGTCCAACCTCCGGCTGGAGGGCTACCTGCTGACCGAGCAGTCGGTCGCCCAGGCGCGGGCGCACCTGGCGCCCGGCGGCACGTTCTCGATGTACAACTATTACCAGCCGTTCCTGCTGGCCCGTTACGCCAGCACGATCAGGCAGGCCTTCGGCCACGCTCCCTGCGTCGAGGTGGGGCCGCCGCTCGGCGGCCGCAGGCTAGCGGTGCTGACCGTGCGCGCCAGCGGGCCGGTGCCCAACTGCGCCAGCACCTACCACGGTGCCACCGTGACACCGGCCACCGACGACCATCCGTTCCCTTACCTGCACAACGCGGCCATCCCGCCGGCGTACCTGTGGATGCTCGGGCTGATCCTGCTGGCCGCCGGCCTGTTCGTGCGGGTCGGCGGCGGCTCGTTCACCCGGATGCGCGGGTACCTCGACCTGGCCTTCATGGGCGCCGCGTTCCTGCTGCTCGAGACGAAGAACATCGTGCAGTTCGCGCTGCTATTCGGCAGCACCTGGTTCGTCAACTCGCTGGTCTTCGCGGCCGTCCTGCTGACCGTGTGGCTGGCCATCGAGACAGTGAGCCGGGTGAAGCTGCCGCCGGCGGCGGTGCTCTACGTCGCGCTCATCGCATCGCTGGCGCTGACCTGGCTGGTGCCGCAGGAGTCGCTGCTCAGCCTGCCCACGGTGATGCGCTTCCTGGCGGGCGCCGCGCTGGCGTTCGCGCCCGTGTTCCTGGCGAATCTCGTCTTCTCCCAGCGATTCAAGGGCGTGGCGACCTCGTCCGACGCCTTCGCGGCCAACCTGCTCGGCGCCATGGTCGGCGGCACGCTGGAGTACATCGCCCTGATTACCGGCTACCGGTTCCTGCTGATCGTCGTCGGGGTGCTCTACGCGCTGGCGTTCATCGCAGGCAAGACCTGGCTTTCCCGCCCCCAGCGGGCCTAGCGAAGGGCTCAGCGAGCCTAGCGAAGCGCTCAGCGGGCCTAGCGAAGCGCTCAGCGGGCCTAGCGAAGCGCTCAGCGGGCCTAGCGAAGCGCTCAGCGGGACCTGGTTCCATGATCACGGAAACTAAGGGGTGCTGGAGAGGCTGTCGCACAACTCGTGATCTTGGAAGGTCAAGGTCATTTTGCACGGCGTGTTGCGTCTCTGTGCCCCACTCCGCTGGTCACACGACCGCCGAAACGACGCCGATGCCCCACTCGGATGCCGT
>DATGVY010000536.1:0-7978 GCA_035299845.1 Streptosporangiaceae bacterium | reverse complement strand
CTGCTCAGGCCGCACCGGGGCAGCGTGGCCGCGATCCTCGTGCTCATCATGACCGCCAACTTGGGAGCGCTGGCGGGGCCGTGGCTGGTGGGAATCGGAGTCGACCGGGTCCCGCAGCTCACCCGCTCACATGACCTGACGCCGATGGTGGCCATCATCGCGACCTTCACCGTCGCCGTGCTGACCCAGGCGGTCGCCACCCGCGCATTCATTACCGCGATGGGCCGGCTCGGCGGGAAGGTCGTGCTGGAACTCCGCCGCAGGCTCTTCGCCCACTTCCAGCGGCTGCCGGTTGCCTTCCATGAGCGCTACACCTCGGGCCGCGTCATTTCCCGGCAGGTCTCCGATGTCGACTCGATCTCCGACCTCTTCGACGAGGGACTGGACTCGCTGGTCTTCGCGGTGTTCTCGCTGCTGCTCGTGGGCGCCGGGATGCTGCTGCTCGACTGGCAGCTCGCCCTGGTCGTGCTCACCGGGTTCGGCCCGCTGAGCTGGCTGACCAGATGGTTCCGGCGCGAGTCAGCCGCCGCCTACCGGCGCACCAGGGACACGATCGCCCGCGTCATCGTGCAGTTCGTGGAGACATTCGGCGGCATTCAGGCCGTGCAGGCATTCCGCCGGGAGAAGCGGAACGAGGAGATCTTCGGCCAGCTCAACCAGGAGTACGCGGATGCCAGCCTGCGGTCATCGCGCCTGATCGCCATCTACTCGCCGGGAATCACCCTGGTCGGCAACCTCGCCGTCGGCGCGGTCCTGCTCTACGGCGGGCTCCGGGTCATCGACGGCGGCATGAAGGTCGGCGTGCTTGTCACCTTCCTGCTCTACCTGCAGCGCTTCTTCGACCCGCTGCAGGACCTGGCGCAGTTCTACAACACCTTCCAGTCGGCCTCGGCGGCGCTGGAGAAGATCTCCGGCGTGCTCGACGAGGAGCCGCTGGTGGCTGAGCCCGCAGACCCGGTGACGCTGCCAGCGCCCGCCAGCGGGGGCAGCGGGCGGGCGGTTAGCTTTGAGGCGGTCCGGTTCGGCTACCGCCGCGAGACAGTGCTGCCCGGGCTCGACCTGAGCATCCCGGCAGGCCAGACTGCTGCTCTGGTCGGGGCGACCGGCGCAGGCAAGACAACCATCGCCCGGCTTCTGGCCCGGTTCTACGATCCGGCCGGCGGCCGGATCCGGCTCGATGGCATCGACCTGCGGCAGCTTTCCGACCGGAGCCTGCGCGCCGAGATCGTCATGATCACCCAGGAGAACTTCCTGTTCAGCGGGACCATCGAGGAGAACATTGAGCTCGGCAAGCCGGGAGCGTCGCGGGCCGAGGTGGCGGCGGCGGCCGCGGCCATCGGCGCGCATGAGTTCATCGCCGCACTGCCGGGCGGCTACGACGCGCAGGTCGGCAAGCGCGGCGGCAGGCTGTCCGCGGGCCAGCGGCAGCTCATCTCCTTCGCGCGCGCCTTCATCGCCAGTCCTGCCGTGCTCGTCCTGGACGAGGCGACTTCGCTGCTTGACATCCCGGGCGAGCGGCTGGTGCAAGAGGCGCTGCGCACCATCCTGGCCGGGCGTACCGCGCTGATCATCGCCCACCGGCTGTCGACGGTCGAAATCGCCGACCGGGTCCTTGTGATCGATGGCGGCCGTATCGTAGAGGACGGCCCGCCTGGTCAGCTGCTGACCCGCGGCGGCGAGTACTACGCGCTGCACGCCAGCTGGCAGGACAGCCTCGCCTGAGCCGGCGGCGGGCACCAGGGACGGTGTTTGCCGGGCGCGGCCGGGCGGTGAGATCATGCTCGCGGAGGTCTGATGGCGGCTGATGACGTCTCCCGCTCGCCCGGGCACCTCGGCCGCGGGCCAGGCACACCGCACCTGCCCGCCCGCGGCGGGCGGCTGGCCAGGAAGCTGGTGATCGGCGCCGGGCTGGCCGGGTACTCCTGGGTGGCGGCGAGCACGGCCGCGTTCAGCATGGCCGCGCTGGTCAGCGTGCTGCTGCCGGCCGCCGCCCTGGCCGGCATCGCGATCTGGCGGCCGCCAGCCCGCATTCCGCCGCCGGAGCGGCTGAATGTCACCGGGTTCTCGTACTGGGCGATCTGCGTTGCCGCCCTCTTCGAGTGGGAAGCATCCGCGTTCAAGGACAATTCGCTCCCGTGGCATCCGGCACTGACGGACCTGGTTAATCCGCTGATCACTCCGCATCCGCTGAAAAGCGCCGCTATCCTGCTCTGGCTGCTGTCCGGGTGGGCGCTAGTGAGGCGGTGACATCAGCGATGACAACCCGCGTCATCACGATCGTCGGCTTCGCCTGCGTGATCATCACGCTGTTCGCGCTTGAGCTCATCGGCCGGCGGCCGGCCACCCGCGTCCCGACACTCGGCGAGTGGCTCGGGTACCTCATGCGGGCCCGGGCCGGCCGGGGCCTGATCCTGCTCGGCTGGCTCTGGCTCGGCTGGCACTATTTCGCCAGGTAGCCCTGCACCGCCAGGGAAACAGCCGTCCGCTAGGCTGGCCCGCGTGATCAGGGGCAGCAAGCAGGCCAGCGAGCAGGCCGCCGTGCACTACGCCGCGGACGTCGCGCTCGGGGGAAGATTCGGCGAGCTGCTTGCTGCCGCGCGGGCGGCCGAGCAGGCATTCCGGCAAGCCCAGGCAGCGCGAGCGCCGCTCACCGAGCAGCATTCGCTGGCTCTTGACCTGGATGCCGCGCTGACGGCGGCGATGCGGGCGGCCTACGCCCGTGAGCGCGCCGAGATCGGCCCGCGCGGCTACGACGACAGGATCTTCCGGCGCAAGGCCAAGGCCACCCGCGCCGTGCATGACTGGACCGACGAGGCCGAGCGGCTGCTGACGCTGCGCGAAACTCACCAGCTCACCGGCATCCCGCCGGTTCCGCGCCCGTACGCAGCCTGACCGCCGGGCTCACCGTCCCGGCACGCTCCATTGTCCCGGTACCCTGCAGACCGCCGGGCTCACCGTCCCGGCGCGTTCCATTGTCCCGGTACCCTTCACTTGGCCTGTCGCCGGCGTGTCGTCCGCCTGTCGTCGTCACTCGCGGGGCAGGCTGGGTTAGGCCGGCTACTAACTACGGGTAGTAATAAAGTGCCAGGACGTACATCAGGGGAAGCTACAAAGGACGGGGCCCAAAACCGTCACGATGAGCCATGCCGGAGTGGCGCCTCAGCTGGCACAGTAGAATGTGATCAAGACCACAACGAGGAATGACCAGGAGGCACGCGATGTGCCCGCATAAGCCGTCGTGCCCGGATGCGCGAGCGCCGGACCGTGAGGCGGCCCGAACGCTCATCAGCCATCCCGAGCAGGGCTGGAGCCTGCTTTGCAACGGCATCGTGGTCTTCGAGGACACCGGCGAGCTGCTTCCTGACGGGGACACCATCGAGCCGCACCGGCCGACGGACCTGATCCAGCCCGCGATCGCTCCCCGGCCGGCGGACTCGCGCCGCAGCTCCCCGGCGGACGACTCGCGCCGCAGCTCCCCGGCGGCCTGACGCCCTGGCCGGACGCCCTGGCCGGAGGCCCTAGGGCCCGGCGCGCGGGTTGGCCAGAATATCGCCCAGCCATGTCCGCACTGCGCTGGCCACCGCGGCCGGATGCCGCGACAGCGCATGCGTCTCGCCCGGCAGCACCACGACCTTGCTGGCGTCGGCGCTGCCGGGTACCCCGAACGGATCCCGGTCACCGTTGACCACCAGCACCTCGGTGCCGGCCTCCCGCAGCTCGGCCGCGCGCGAGGCGCCGGGCCTGCCGGGCGGATGCAGGGGGAAGGCCAGCGCCAGGACGGCGCGGGCGCCGGCCGCGCGGGCGGTGCGGCAGGCCACCCGGGCGCCGTTGCTGCGGCCGCCCTGCACAAGGGGCAGCCCGGGGAATCCCGCCCGCAGCGCCTCGATGATCTCCAGCCAGGCCGCGTCCTGCCGCGCGGCTGAGCCGGGCGCCCGGGCGCCGCGAAGACGGTACGGCTGCGTCACCCTGACGACGGTCCCGCCAAGCCCGGCCGCCGCGTCGCCGGCCGCGAGCAGGTCGGGCGTGCTGACTCCGCCGCCGGCGCCGTGCGTGAGCACCACCAGGAACGCAGCACCGGCCTGCGCATCGATCTCGGCCCGGGCGGCGCCGTAGCTGGTGCGGATCTCCACGATCGCAGCGTACGTCCCGGCTCTCGGCGCTGTCGCGGCCGGTCAGGGCAGGTCAGCCACATTCACGGACTCGAGCTGGGCTGAACTGACATTGGTGACGAGGCGATGAGCGAGTGCGCCGGATCGGTGCGCAGCCTGGCGGCGGAGAACGCGAGCAGCGCATCGCTTCCCCTGGCCGTCACCAGACCACGCTCCCGTCCGGCGAGGAGCCGGCCGCCAGCACGACGGCCGTCTCCGAGACGAAGAAGACCCGCCACGCGACCATCCGTTCAGGCTATGCATCGCCAGCCATACGCCGGCGGTCACTGCCCGAAGGCAGCAGTTACAAGTTCAGCAGCTTCTTCAGGAACTGGCCGGTGTAGCTGTCCTCGGCCATCGCCACCTGCTCGGGCGTGCCGGTCGCGATCACGCTGCCGCCGCGCGAGCCGCCCTCCGGGCCGAGGTCGATGACCCAGTCGGCGGTCTTGATCACGTCCAGGTTGTGCTCGATCACGATCACCGTGTTGCCGCCGTCGACCAGCCTGCCGAGCACGCCGAGCAGCTTGCGGATGTCGTCGAAGTGCAGGCCGGTAGTGGGCTCGTCGAGCACGTAGATGGTGCGGCCGGTGGAGCGGCGCTGCAGCTCGGAGGCGAGCTTGACGCGCTGCGCCTCCCCGCCGGACAGGGTCGGCGCTGGCTGGCCCAGCCGCACGTAGCCAAGCCCGACGTCCACCAGGGTCTTCAGGTGCCGGTGGATGGCGGGAACGGGCTCGAAGAACTCCGCGCCCTCTTCAATCGGCATCTGCAGCACGTCGGCGATGGTCTTGCCCTTGTAATGCACCTGCAGCGTGTCGGTGTTGTAGCGGGCGCCGTGACAGACCTCGCACGGCACGTAGACATCCGGCAGGAACTGCATCTCGATCTTGATCGTGCCATCGCCAGCGCACGCCTCGCACCGGCCGCCCTTGACGTTGAACGAGAACCTGCCCGGCTGGTAGCCGCGGACCTTGGCCTCGGTGGTCTGCGCGAACAGCCGCCTTACATGGTCGAACACGCCGGTGTAGGTGGCCGGGTTGGACCGCGGGGTCCGGCCGATGGGGCCCTGGTCGACGTGCACCACCTTGTCGAGGTGCTGCATACCGCTGACCCTGGTGTGCTTGCCGGGGACGATGCGCGTCCCGTGCAGCTCCTTCGCGAGCGAGCTGTACAGGATGTCATTGACCAGGGTTGACTTGCCCGAGCCTGACACGCCGGTGACGGCGATGAAGCAGCCGAGCGGGAAGGCCACGTCCACGCCGCGCAGGTTGTGCTCGCTCGCGCCATTGATCACCACCTCCCGGCCGCGGACCCGCTTCCGGCGGGCCGAAGGCAGCGGGATCGACTCCCGGCCGGTCAGGTAGGCGCCGGTCAGCGATTCCTCGCAGGCGAGCAGTTCGGCCAGAGAGCCGGAGACGACGATCCTGCCCCCGTGCTCGCCCGCGCGCGGGCCGATGTCGACCACCCAGTCGGCCGACCTGATCGTGTCTTCGTCGTGCTCGACCACGATCAGCGTGTTGCCAAGGTCACGGAGCCGCAGCAACGTCTCGAGCAGCCGGTGATTGTCCCGCTGGTGCAGCCCGATCGACGGCTCGTCGAGCACGTAGAGCACGCCGACGAGGCCCGAGCCGATCTGCGTGGCCAGCCGGATCCGCTGGGCCTCGCCGCCGGCCAGCGTCGCCGATGCCCGGTCCAGCGTCAGGTAGTCCAGCCCGACGTCCAGCAGGAAGCCGAGCCTGGCGTTGACCTCCTTCAGGATCCGGCCCGCGATGTGCTGGTCCCGCTCTGACAGCTCCAGGCCGAGCAGCAGCTTGGCCAGCTCGCCGATCGGCAGCGCGCAGTAGTCCGAGATGGACCGGCCGTCAACCTTGACCGCCAGCGCGATCGGCTTCAGCCGTGATCCGTGGCAGGTCGGGCACGGAACCTCGCGCATGAACCCGGCGAACCGCTCCCGGCTCGAGTCGCTCTCCGCCTCCGAATGTCGGCGCTCGATGTACGGGATCGCCCCTTCGAAGTTCGTGTAGTAGGACCGCTCCCTGCCGTACCTGTTCTTGTACTTGACGTGCACCTGCTGATCGTGGCCGTGCAGCAGCGCGCGCTGCGCGGCGGCCGGGAGCCTGCGCCACGGCGTCTTGATGTCGAAGCCGATGGACTCCCCCAGTGCCTCGATCAGCCGGATGAAGTAGTCGCTGATGTGCCCGCCGCTCCACGGGCCGATCGCGCCGTCGGCCAGCGTCTTCGAGGTGTCGGAAACGACGAGCTCGGGATCGACCTCCATCCTGGTGCCGAGCCCGGTGCAGGACGGGCACGCGCCCCATGGCGAGTTGAACGAGAAGGACCGCGGCTCAAGCTCCTCGAACGACAGGTCGTCGTAGAGGCAGGCCAGGTGCTCGGAGTACATCCGCTCGCGATGCGGGTCGCCGTCGGGCAGGTCGACGAAGTCCAGCACCACGATCCCGCCGGACAGCGCCAGCGACGTCTCCACGGAGTCGGTGAGCCGCCGCCGGGCGGACGCCTTGACGTCCAGCCGGTCGACGACGACCTCGATGTCGTGCTTCTCGTACTTCTTCAGCGCCGGGAGGCCGCCTGCATCGGCCCCGCCAGAGCCAGCGCCGCCTGAGCCAGCCCCGCCTGAGCCAGCACCGTCCAGCCGGATGACGACGCCGTCCACCCGTGCCCTGGAGTAGCCCTTGGCCTGGAGCTCGCGCAGCAGTTCCCCGTACTCCCCCTTGCGGCCCCTGACGACCGGGGCGAGCACCTGGAACCTGGTGCCCTCGTCAAGCTCGAGCACCCGGTCGACGATCTGCTGCGGGCTCTGCCGCGCGATCGGCCTGCCGCAGATCGGGCAGTGCGGCTTGCCCACCCGCGCGTACAGCAGCCGCAGGTAGTCGTAGACCTCGGTGATCGTGCCCACGGTGGAACGCGGGTTCCGGCCGGCTGCCTTCTGGTCGATCGAGACCGCCGGGGACAGCCCGTCGATGAAGTCGACGTCCGGCTTGTCCATCTGGCCGAGGAACTGCCTGGCATAGGCGGACAGCGACTCGACGTACCGCCGCTGGCCCTCGGCGAAGATCGTGTCGAAGGCCAGGCTCGACTTGCCCGACCCGGACAGCCCGGTAAAGACGATCATCGCGTTCCTGGGCAGGTCGAGCGAGACGTCCTTGAGGTTGTGCTCGCGGGCACCGCGAACAACGAGGCGATCAGCCAATTCCGCTCAGTTCTCCGGGGTCGGGCAGGGCAGTTCTCCAGGGTCAGGCGAGCCAGATCCCCGAGAGAAAGGGGACGCTCTCATCGTATCCAGGGGGTCTGACAAAACGCCGGGCTTCGGCGCGGGCGCAGGCCGCTGGCTAGCCCCGGCGGCCGCGCGCCCCGCTGCCGTGCCAACGCTCCCGCCGCCAGCCGCATTCCCGCGGCACGCCGCGGCGCGTTTCCGCGGAAACGCGGGACGGGACGCCCCCGCGCTACCGCGGCTCCGGGCGTTTCCGCGCAACCGCGGCTCCGGGCTTTTCCGCGGGGGCGCGGTGCCGGACGTTTCCACGGAAACCGGCCAGCGCCGCGGGAGCCTGGCCGCCGGGCGCCGCTGCCGTGCCGGGGTTCCGGCCGCTCAGGCCGTAGGCGAGGATGATGACCCGGGCCAACGAAGGATGGGAGCGCCACGGGTGAACGATCCCGCCGAGCTGCAGCGCCAGCTGGCCGACGGCCAAGGACCCGCCTGGGCCGCTGCCCGAGATGCCCGCATGGTAGTAATTCAGCAGGCCCGGCCGGACCGGCCGGACCGGGGCCGAACTGCACGGGAGATGCCGAACCGCACGGAGATGAGGAGCGCATGAGCT
>DATGVY010000535.1:0-6620 GCA_035299845.1 Streptosporangiaceae bacterium | reverse complement strand
CGAGCCCGGATCTCATCACCGAGTTCACGCTCCAGCCGATGCGCAGGTATCACGTGGACGCGGCGATCCTGTTCAGCGATATCGTGGTCCCGCTCCGGGCGATCGGGCTGGGCATCGACATCAGGCCGGGAGTGGGGCCGGTAGTCGAGCAGCCGATCCGCGAGGCGCGGGATCTGCAGCGGCTGCGCGCCCTCGACCCCGGCGACGTCCCGTTCGTCACCAAGGCGATCGGCACCCTGGTCGCCGAGCTCGGCGCCACCCCGCTCATCGGCTTCGCCGGCGGCCCGTTCACGCTGGCCTCCTACCTGGTGGACGGCGGCCCGTCGAAGAGCTTCGACAAGACCAAGTCGCTGATGTACGGCAACCCGCAGCTGTGGAACGCGCTGCTGCGCAGGCTGGCCGATATCACGATCTCCTTCCTCCAGATCCAGGTCGCGGCGGGCGCGGCGGCGGTGCAGCTGTTCGATTCCTGGGCCGGCATGGTCAGCCCGGACGACTACCGCCACGCCGTGCTGCCGCACAGCAGGCGGATCTTCAGCGCGCTGGCCGCCTCCGGCGTGCCGAGGATTCATTTCGGCGTCGGCACCGGCGAGCTGCTCGGCCTGATGGGAGAGGCGGGCGCGGACGTCGTCGGCGTGGACTGGCGGGTTCCCCTGGACGAGGCGGTCCGGCGGGTACCGCCCGGCAAGGCGCTGCAGGGCAACCTGGATCCGGCGATCCTGCTCGCCCCGTGGGAGGTGGTCGAGCAGCGCGCCAGGGACGTGCTGGACCGGGGCCGCACCGCGGAGGGCCACATCTTCAACCTCGGTCACGGCGTGCTGCCCGAGACCGATCCCGGCATGCTCGCCCGGCTGACCGACCTGGTGCACACGGAGTCGGTCCGGCTGGCGGAAGGCGCGCGCTAGCCGGACCGCGCGCTAGCTCGCAGTGGTCGGGGGCGGCGTGGTCGCGGGCGGCCTGCGCCGCCGTACGCGCCGCCGCCCGCCGTACCCGATCCCGGCCAGCAGCGCCGCGAGCACGGCGAAGGGAAGTGCCGTTCCTGCCGCGGTGAGCACCCACGACGTCGCCACCCGGAGCGCGCGCCAGCCTGCGGAGAGGCCGGCCAGGAAACCATGCGACTGCTTTTTCTTGATAACGGATGGTGCGTGCTTGCTCACCAGCCGCAGCGCGACTGTCGCGTAGGTGGTCTCCCGGGAGAGCGCGCGCTGCTGTGCCTGCAGCGCCTCAAGCGTGGACTCCTCGGCGTTGATCTGGTCCTGCACCCCGAGCAGGCCGCCGACCGAGCCGGCCCGCCTGAGCAGGGCGCGCAGCTGCGCGATCGCGGCCTGCGCCGAGGCCACCCGGCTGGTCACGTCGGCGACCTGCCCGGTGACATCCTGGGCCTGCTGGGAAAGCGATGTCTGGCTGCCGAGCCGGCCGGCCAGCTGGCGTAGCGCGGCCGGATACGCGGCGACCGGGATCTTGAGCTGCAGGCTGACCGTGGGCCTGGCGTGACCCGGCGGGTGGATTGACGCCTGCTCGCCTGCCACGTACCCGCCGGCCGAGGTCACGATGCTGATCGCCAGCGACGCAGCGCTCGCCACATTCTGCGCCCGCACGGTCAGCCCGGCCGTGTAGATGATGCTCTGGCCGGGCACCACCAGCCGGGCCGTTCTCGCGGATTGCGGCCGGCCCGCTGCCTGTGCCGAGAGCGCGCCCGGGGCCGGGGCCGGGGCCTGCGCGGCCCCGGCCCCGGCCGCGGCTGACCCTTGGATACCGGCCATGCGATGACCGGCTGTGGACGGGGAGGCTGAGAGAGATCCGTTCGAGCAGCCGGCCAGCAGCAGGCTGGCGCCGGCCATGACGGCGGCGACGGTGATAACGGTGGCGCGCAATCCCGTGCGGGAGGCCAGCGCCGGGACGTTGGTGTTCATGCTGGTCGGACGCACGCGCCGGGCGGCCGGTTCCGAACCGGTGATAATCGGCGGAATAGGAGGATCCGATGAGCCAGCAGGCGGGGCTCGGCTGGCGGCGCCGGAAACTGTTCGGCGTGCGGATTTTCACTGATCACCTCGATCAGCCCGCGCCGGATCCGGCCGGGCTCGCTGACCTGCTCGCGGCCGAGCGGGAGGCCGGCGGCCGGGATCCGTACCGGCGGGTGGCAGCGCTCTTGCATCTGGTATATGGCCAGGCGCGATTGGATGATCGGGTTAACGAATAGCAAATTCCGACATCAGGCGCATTAATTGTGTAAAGCACAGACTAGCGGCGGTTAATGGCCGGCCCGGCGTAGACTGCGACTCCCCTGCTTACCCCGCTAGGTATCTGGCATACCCCGCTAGGTACGGTCGATACGGAATCCCATAACGATGAGCGTGCCCGCAGCTCGCGTCACCGTCCGGGTCGCCGTTCAGTCGCCGCGTCGGCTGCTCCGGGACACTCTGGCCGCCTGCCTGGCTGGCCGGCCGGAAATGACCGTGATCGGCAAGGTCGCGGAGCCGGACGGCATCTACGCGCTCTGCGAACTGCGGCATCCGGACGTGGTGATCCTCGACGCCGGCGTCCGGCTGGGCGAGATGGCCGCCCGCGTGCGCACCCTGCTGCGGAGCTTCCCCGAGCTGAACGTGATCGTCATGTACCGGGAGGCGTCCGAGCAGGACCTGGCCGCCGCCTGCCGGGCCGGCGTCACATCGCTGCTGCCCGAGTCGCACGGCCTTGCCGCCGTGCTCGCCCTGGTGAAACGGAGCAAGGGCCGGCACGCCCGGCAGGCCGAGGGTGGCCTCACCGACCGGGAGCTCGAGATCATCGTGCTGACCGGCTCGGGCCACAGCGTTCCCGAGATAGCGGGCCTGCTCCAGATCAGCCCGCTGACGGTAGAGAACACCAAGCGCCGGGTCTATGCGAAGCTGGATGTGAGCAGCAGCGTGCACGCGGTAGCCAGGGCAGCCTCGCTCGGCATGCTCGACCAGCACGCCGCCCCGGCTGGCCGGCGCCGGCCTGCCGAAGGCGGGACCGCCGCGCTGACGCTGGTGTCCGGCCGTCCCGGCGCAACCCTCGACCAGGTCGTGACCGCCCTCATCGCCAGCCGGCTGCCCTTCGTCCTCGTGCGCGTCCCGGGAAAGGTCGCTGACACGCACTGGGCGCGCTGGCATCGCGGTCCGCTGGTGGCGGCCCTCGTCGACCCGGGACCGCTGGACTGGCCGGTGGTGGCCGAGCTCGGCATTCCCGCTGTGCTCGTGCACAGCAGCCCGCTCCCCCCGCCGGAGCTCGCCGAGGCGCTGGCCTGCGGAGCGAGCGCCATGGTGGCCGCGGACCGGGTAGACGCTCATTTCCTGTCCGTGCTCAGGATGGTCAGCCAGGGATACCTGGTGGTCGACTCGATGCCCATGCGGCCGCTTATCGGGGCGGTCCGGGCCCGCTGGGACGAGCGGGCGTCCGGCGGGCTTGAGCTGCCCGAGCTGACCGCAAGGGAGAGTGACATCCTGCGGTCGCTGGCCGCGGGCCACTCGATCCGGCAGACCGCCCGTGCCCTCGGCATCGCCCCCAAGACCGTCGAGAATGTGCAGACCCGGCTGTTTCGCAAGCTCGGCGTGCGCAACCGCTCCGGCGCGCTGGCCGTCGCTGACGCCTTCGGCCTGCTGCCCGCCCAGGCACCGGCCGTCCCCCCCAAGGGTTTCCCGTCCCTATCCGGGAGCGACTGGCGGTCCTAGTGTGCCGCTAGCGAGGATGTTCCTTCCAGGTGGTCGCTGCGGCTGCGGCGGGCCGATGGGCCTCCGTCGCAGCCGCGGCGATCACCTGACGATGCCGGGATTCACCGCCCTGGCCGGCGGCTGACAGACTGGCCGCGTGCCCGCACGTACTGAGCTGCCCCATGTCGCCATCGTGGGCGGCGGCATCGCCGGGCTCGCCGCCGCGTTCTTCCTGCGCGGCGCGGGCGCTGCCGTGACCGTGCTGGAGGGATCGCCGCGGCTTGGCGGCAAGCTCGCCGTCTCGGAGGTGGCCGGCATCGCCGTCGACGCGGGCGCCGAGGCGCTGCTCGCCCGGCGGCCGGAAGGTACCGACCTGGCCGGTGCCGTGGGCCTGGCCGGGCAGCTGGCACAGCCTGGCACCACGACGGCGGGGATATGGACCAGGGGGCGGCTCCGGCCGCTACCACGGCGGCAGCTCATGGGCGTGCCTGCCGACCTGGACGCGCTGGCCAGCTCGGGAATCCTCTCCGCTTCCGGGCTGGCCAGCGCCCTGGCTGAGGCCGAGTTGCCCCCCACCGCGCGGGCTGGTGACGTGCCGGTGGCCAGCTACGTCGGGGCGAGGTTCGGCCGGGAACTCGTGGACCGGCTGGTCGATCCGATGCTCGGCGGCGTCTATGCCGGCCGGTCCGAGCAGCTGTCGTTCGAGGCGACGCTGCCCGGGCTCGCCGCGGCGTCGCGGCGGCATCCCTCGCTGAGCGCCGCCGCGCGCTCCGTGCTTGACGCCACCGCGCCCGGTGCCGCCGCGCCTGACGGCACCGGGCCCGGCAGGGTAGCGGCGCAGCGTCCCGGCACCGCGCCAGGCCCGGTGTTCACCACGCTGGCCGGCGGGCTTGCCACGCTGGTCCCCGCGGTCGCCGCCGCGTCCGGCGCGGCCGTCCGGACCAGCGCGATGGTGCGCGGGCTCGCGCGCACGGCGGACGGCTGGCGGCTCACGGTCGGCTCGGCGCACGCACCCGAGCACCTGGCCGCGGTCGCCGTCGTGCTCGCCCTGCCGGCCGCGGCTGCCAGCAGGCTGCTGTCCGGCGTGCCGGGCGCGGCGGCCGCCGCTGCCGGGCTGGCCGAGATCCCCAGCGCGAGCATGGCGATCGTGACGCTGGCCTTCCCTGACGCAGCGTTCACCGTGCCGCCGCAGGGCAGCGGCTACCTGGTGCCGGCCGTGGACGGCCGCGCCGTCAAGGCGGTCACGTTCAGCACGGTCAAGTGGCCGCACCTGCGGGCGGGCGGCCGGCAGGTGCAGATCGTGCGCTGCTCGGTCGGCCGGCTGGGCGAGGAAGCCCTGCTGCAGCGGGACGACGGCGAGCTCGCGGTGCTGGCGGCCGCCGACCTGGCGGCGGCCACCGGCGTGCGCGGCGCGCCGGTGGATACCCGGGTCAGCCGCTGGGGCGGCGGCCTGCCCCAGTACACGGTCGGTCATCTGGACCGGGTGGCCAGGATTCGCGCCTGCGTCGCCGCGCAGCCGGGTCTTGCCGCCTGCGGCGCAAGCTACGACGGGATCGGCATTCCCGCCTGCATAGCCTCGGCCAGGGCCGCAGCGGATCAGGTCATCGCCTACCTGGAAACCGGCGGCGCGGCCGAAGGCGGGCACGCTCCCGCCGCGGCCGCCCGCGGCGCGGCCATCCCCGGCGGGGGAGGACAATGACGGCATGGCTGGAAACGAGACGGCGCAGCGGCTGAAGGCCCGGGAGCTGAACGAGCTGATCCGCTACACGATGTGGTCAGTGTTCCGGGTGTCCGACCGGAATGAGCTGGCCGGCGGCAGCGCTGCCGAGGCGAAGATCAGGGACGCGGTCGCCATCGAGGTCGACGACCTGCTCGGCCAGGCCGCGGGCAAAGGCGTCGTCACCCGCGGCTGCTACGACATCCAGGGCATGCGCGCCGATGCCGACTACATGTTCTGGTGGGTAGCGCCTTCCTCCGACGACCTGCAGGAGATCTACTCCCGGTTCCGCGCCACCCGGCTCGGCCGGGCCAGCGAGCCGGTCTGGTCGGCGATGGCGCTGCACCGGCCGGCCGAGTTCAACAAGAGCCACATCCCGGCGTTCCTGGCCGGCGAGGAGCCAGCCGCGTATGTGTCGGTCTACCCGTTCGTGCGCTCCTACGACTGGTACCTGCTCGACGACGAGGAGCGCCGCGCGATGCTCGCCGAGCACGGGATGATGGCCCGTGAGTACCCGGACGTCCGGGCGAACACGGTTTCCTGCTTCTCGCTGAATGACTACGAGTGGATGCTCGCGTTCGAGGCCGACGAGCTGCACCGGATCGTCGACCTGATGCGGCACCTGCGGGGCGCTCGGGCGAGGCGGCACACCCGGGTGGAGATCCCGTTCTATACCGGCAGGCGCAAGCCGGTCCGCGAGCTGGTCGCCGCGCTTCCGTGAGGCTGCTGTTCGGCCGGGAGCGGTTCACCGCGGGGCTTCTGTTCAATAGACGGCTGCCGGCGCGGAGGGCTGAGGCGCGTCGCCGGGGTCAGTCTTCCTGGTTCAGCCCAGCTATCTCGTTGGGCGGGGTGTCGATGACGGGCACCGGCTCGAGGCCGATCTTCTCGGCGATCCGGCTCAGCAGCACGTCACGCGAGCCGTCCTCCGAAGGTGCGGCCGCGAGCCTTATCCGGGACTGCCGGCGGCTTCCACCGCTGCCACGAACGCCACTATCGCAGCCGTCCGGCCACCTGCTGCCAGTCGGCGCCGGAGCCCGGCTGGCCGTGCAGCAGCACCAGCTCATGAGCATGCAACTTGCCGGGCATGTCGGTGGTTGCGGCGTCAGCGGCCACGGCGGTGTCCTGTTCACGGGCGGCGTGAAGAGCGGGTTCATCTGCGGCGCCGGCTGCCGTCTTCATGTCGTCGAGCCGCCGGATCGGCCGGCTCGCCGGGTCCGGGGATGGCAGAGTCCGGG
>DATGVY010000534.1:0-17901 GCA_035299845.1 Streptosporangiaceae bacterium | reverse complement strand
GGTCGAGATCGCGATCATCGGGCCGCCTGGCGACGAGCGCACGGCAGCCCTGCACCGGGCCGCGATGGTGGCGGCCCCGCCCGGAGCGGTCATCGCGGTCGGGCCGCCGACGGCAGTCGTCGAGGTCGGCAAGCTCGGCGCGGACAGCTACTCCGGCTCCGCAAGTGGCGCAGGTTCTCAGAGTGGTGCAGGTGCCGGAAGCGGCGCCGGAAGTGGCGCGGGTTCTCAGAGCGGTGCCGGGAGTGGCGCAGGCGCCGGAAGCGGCGCGGGTTCTCAGAGTGGTGCCGGGAGTGGCGCAGGTGGCGGGAGTGGCGCAGGCAGCGGGGCTGGCGCAGGCACCGCGGGTGACCAGCCTGCTTCCGATGCGGTGGAAATGACCGGGCAGCCGATTCCGTTGCTGGCCGGGCGCGGCCTGGTCGACGGGCGGCCTGCAGCTTATGTCTGCCGGGATTTCGCCTGCCGGGCGCCGGTGACTGAGCCGGCGCAACTGCGTGCCGTGCTGGCCGCGCCCGCTCCGCCCATTCGATGATCGGGTAGTCTTGGTGTCTGCTGACCGGCGGTTTTACGGGGGCACCGCGATGGCAAGCCTGGATTCCGGGGATCTCGGGTATGGACCTGTGCACGGCTTTCGTGCAGGGTGGATCGAGTAGCCGTCAGACAGCGGATTTCGCCAAGGCCGAGGGGGTGCCAGTGCGCGACCGGGCGCAGCGCTTGCGACCCCTGCTGGTGGCAGGGCTGGCACTGATGGCTACGGCGGCCGGCTGGCCGTCGGCTTCGCCTGGGCCAGTACATGCCGTCCTTGCCTCGAACTATGTCCGCGCCGGACTAGGCGCCAGCGGTGCGGTTCTTCAGCTGCCCGGATATCCCCGTTCAGCATCTTTGGCAGTTTCCGTCGCTCACCTGTCGCCCGCGTCCCGGGCGGATGCCGTCGCGCCGCTGCGCCGGATGCTGCAGGCGGACGTGCTGGTCGTTGCGCCGACTTCGCTGCCGCGCGGGGCCGCTGCGCTGGTCAGGAAGCTGCCCGGGGTGGTCGCTGCGCAGTCGGTCGACGCGGCGACTATCCAGGTGAACGGCAAGTACGTGGCGATGCTCGGCGTCAACCCTTCGGCGTTCCGCGGCTTCGCCGCACGGCCGACTGCGGCGTCCAGCCGGCTGTGGCAGAGCGTGGCCGACGGGCGGGTGGCGGTCTCCTACATGATGGGCCGCCTGGACAAGCTGCCGCTCGGCGGTTCCGTGCAGGTGTCGGGCCGGCGTACCGAGAGGCTGCGGGTGGGCGGGTTCGGCACGGTAGGGATTCGCGGCATCGACGCGGTCGTCTCCGATGCCGTTGCGCGCTCGCTTGGCCTGCCGGCCGGCAACGCAATCGTGGTGAGCGCGCCGCACGCGCGGCTGGACGCGCTAACCGCGCAGATCAAGAAGCTGATCACGCACCCCCGTGACGTGGTGGCCGAGCCGCTGGTCAACCAGGCCGCCGGGTCCGGCGTGGCGGTCAGCACGGGAGCGGCCGGGGCAGCGGGAGTCGTGGCGTCGGATGGCCCAGGGCTTACCCGGGCCGAGGTTGTCAGGTTCCTGAAGGCGGCAGAGAGCCGGATCGGCCTGCCGTACGTGTGGGGCGGGGCCGGCCCGCGGGTATTCGATTGCTCCGGTCTGGTGCAGTGGTCGCTTGCTCAGGCCGGCGTGGTGATGCCGCGAGTGGCCGTTGACCAGGCGCGCACCGGGCCGATGGTGCCTGTGGCTCAGTTGCAGCCTGGTGACCTGCTCTTCTACCACACCGACCCCACGGCGCCTACGTACATCTCGCACGTCGCCATCTACCTGGGCAACGACCTGATGCTGCAGGCACCGCGTCCGGGCCTGGACGTTGAGGTCGTCCCGCTGGACACAGGCGCCGGTTTCGCCGGAGCGGTGCAGGTCTACCCCCGGGTCGCGGCTGCGGTGGCGGCCAATCCGGCTGGCTGAGCCGGCCTGGGCGGGGTAGTCCTGGGTGACTTGGCCTGGGCGGGCCGACCTTGGGGCCTGGCCTTAAGGGCTGGCCTTAGGGCTGGCCCTGGGGGCTGGCCCTGGGGGCTGGCCCTGGGGGGCTGGCCTTGGTGGGCTGGCCCTGGGCGGGCTGGCCCTGGGCGGGGCTGGCCTGGCGGCCGGCTCGCGGTGCCGATGAGCCGTCCCTGCGCTGTCATCCGTAGTCGCAACTCCTTCAGTACTTGCGCGTGCCGCGTGATGATGTGTAATCTTAATTACATGAATACATCGACGGAAGACGCGGGGGCCTCGCCCGCGGAGAAGCTTCGCGGATGGTTCGCCGGGCGCCTGCCCGGCGACTGGTTTACTGGCGTGCCCGAGATCAGGATCGACCGTGAGGAGATCACGGTGACCGGGGCGCTGCCTGATCCCGAGATCGCTGCGGACGCCCCGGCCGCCGAGCGCGCGGCCGCAGCAGATGGCCGCAGTCGCAGGTTCCGTGAGGAAACCCGGCAGCAGCGGGTGGAGATTGCCCGCGAGGCCGAGCACAGCTTCGGCCGCAAGGTGTCGTGGGGCGCGACTTGCGGCGGCGCGACCGTGATGTTCACCACCTTCTCGGTGCCAGTGATGACCCGGCTCCGCCAGGCCGAGCGACTCGTCCTTGACACTCTCGTCGATGCCGGCGTCGCCCGCAGCCGCAGCGATGCGCTCGCCTGGTGCGTCCGCCTGGTGGGGGAGCACGAGGACACCTGGCTGACGGATCTCAGGGAGGCTCTGCGCAAGGTCGAGCAGGTGCGCGCGGGGGGACCCGGATCCTGACCCCGGCGTCGTTCTCCAAGGGCCGCGAATTCTCTTCCGGCACCGGCTGCAGGCGCAATTGATCCTCGGGCGCGAGATAGCGGCTGATGATCCTCGGGCGCGAGATAGCGGCTGAGTTTCGCCGGTTATGACCGGACGAAACTCAGCCGCTCGTTCATTACCGGCCGGATTACTCTTTAACGCGCATTCGCCAGAGCGGTCTGCCGGGTCATGCGAGCCGCGGGCGCCTGGTGATGCACAGCTGAGCGGGCGCGCCAGCAAGCCCGGCGATCGCCGGCTACGTTAAGCCGCGCGCTGGTCGCGCGCTGGGCTCGCAGCGTCCTGCACTGATCGCGCACCAGTGGCTTACTGCCTGCCTGCCGGGCGGCATGCAGGCGGGTGGCGTGGTCCAGTGGCATGCCAACCCCGCAGGTACCGCGGGCATTTGATCCTTACTTGTCCGGGGTACACTCCCAAGATCCCCGCGAGTACAGGGCGCATTTGCCCTGCGTCGCGGCGGGCAGGCCCGGACGGGGAGTGACCGCATGAGCGCCCGGAGGAGGAGAAGTCGTGGTGTATGACGTGAGTGCCGCGTCGGTTGAGTGGAATCCGACGACGGAGCGGCTCCGCGAACTGACGGAGAAAATGCCGAACAGCCAGCTCACGGAGTTCGGCAACGTGGTGGTCAAGGCCAGGGTGGACTCCCGCAGCACCAGGTCGACCTTCGTCGTCGACGACTCGACCAATGCCACCAAGCAGACCATCACCCGCCAGGAGTACGATCGCATCGCCGCCGAGCAGGATGCCTACATCGCTGGCGCCGAGATGGTGGTCGTGGACGGTTACATCGGGTCGGACCCGGAGTTCCGCACCAGGGCGCGCCTGATCATGGAAGCCGCGAACGCCAACGTGGCGGGCATGCAGAAACAGCTCTACTACCCGGCCGGGGACGACTACCACCCCGCGACGTGGGCGCCAGACACCACCGTCATCTACACGCCGAACCTGCCGTCGCCCGGCTACCCGGACGACAGGGTCATTGCTGTCGACCTGGCCGCCAACATCACCCGCGTGCTCAAATCGGACTACTTCGGTGAGTCCAAGAAGGGCGGCCTGCGGATGTGGAACAACATCGTCTACAACCGCGGCGGCCTGTCGCTGCATGCGGGCTGCAAGGTAATCCCGGTGAACGGCAGGCCCACCGCGGTCCTCATCGTCGGCCTCTCCGGCACCGGCAAGACCACCACGACCTTCACCACGCAGCTGGGCAGCAAGCCCGCCCAGGACGACTTCATCGCGCTGATGCCGGGCGGCCGGGTCTACACGACGGAGAACGGCTGCTTCGCCAAGACATTCGGGCTCAGCCCCGAGTTCGAGCCGCTGATCTACAACGCCACCGTCAAGCCGGATGCCTACCTGGAGAACGTCTCCGTCGATGCGGACGGCAAGGTGGACTTCTTCGACACCTCCTACACCAAGAACGGCCGGACCACCTGGCCGTTCTCCTACGTTGATCCGTGGCCGGGCAATGAGCTGCCGCCGGCGGAGTTCCTGCTGATCCTGAACAAGAACGAGAACATCGTCCCCGGCGTGGCGCGGCTTGACCGGGCCCAGGCCGCGGCCTACTTCATGCTGGGCGAGACCACCGGCACCTCAGCGGGCGGCAAGGACGAGGAAGGCAAGTTCCTCCGCGTGCCCGGCACCAATCCGTTCTTCCCGCGGGATATGGCCGACATGGGAAACAGGATTCTCGAGCTGCTCGACAGCCACGAACTGAAGGTCTTCGTGCTCAACACCGGCCGGGTCGGCGGCACTGACGAGGCAGAGTCGAAGAAGGTCACCATCCCCTACTCCTCGGCGATCGTCCAGGCGATCGTGGAGGGCACCATCGAGTGGGTCACCGACCCCGACTTCGGCTATGAGGTTGCCGCGTCCTTGCCGGGCGTCGATGACATCGAGATCCTCCAGCCGCGCAGGCTGTACGAGCGCCAGGGCCGGGTGGAAGAGTACGACGCGATGGTCACCAGGCTCAAGCGGGAGCGCAGGGAGTACCTCGCTTCCTTCGCCGGGCTGGACGAGGCGATCACCAAGTCAATCCGCTGACCCGGACGCGGTCGCCCGGCGGCCGCGGCGCGGATCTGCAGCTCAGCTTGCTGATCCGGGCCGCGGGACGCCGCACCAGGTGCTGCCGCACTGGCTGCTGCCGCACCACGGGCTGCCGCACCACGGGCTGCCGCTCCGCGGCTGTCCATGGCAGTCCTGGCGTCCGCCGCGGCGTGGGGGGTGCCGTTTCCTGCGACAGCGAGTTAACGTACCGTTATGGGGGCGCTGCGTTGCGTTGATGGTTCCCTTCTCTCGGTTGCCGCCGTAGCGTGCCGGGACCGGCTCGGGAATCCCTACGAGATCACCCTGGCGCTGGCCAGGGACCACAGCCCGTTTGCCGCCATTGGCGAGCGCTGCGGCTTCCGCCTGGCGCGGCTCGCAGCGCTGGTCAGCGCGGCGCGCGAGGACCCCGCTCAGGCCGCCGCATGGCCGGATCCCGACGATCGCTTTCCCGAGCCAGGGGACGAACCTCACGTGCGCAGCTCGCTTGACGCATATCTGCCTGGCGAGCGAGAGTACTTTGCGCTTCGCGCCAGGGACCGGACTGACCTGCCCGGTAACGGCGAGCTGCGTTGTTCCCTGCGGGCATCGGCGGAGTGGCTGGGTGCAGTCGGGTGGCGGCTCAGCCGCCGAGCTGTGCTTGAGGCATGGGGCGGTTCGGGTATCGGCGTGCGAGCCGTGCTGACCTCGGCCGAACTGGTGACATTCTTGGATACGGTGCTTGAAGGACCGGACGGCGTCAGCCTGGCCGGCCCGGTGCCCGGCAGCGCCGGCGCTGCCGGTGAGCAGCTGGGTGCAAGCCGTCGGCCGGCCCGGCGGCAGCGAGGGAGGGTGCCGGATGGGACTGCGCGGACTCGCCTACCGGCTCTACGAGCGCCGGCTTGAAGCGTCCCTGTCGCCGCAGGCGATCCCCCGGCACGTGGGAGTGCTGGTCGACGGTAACCGCCGGTGGGCAAGGTCCGCGGGGCTTGCTGACGTCAGCGGAGGCCACCAGGCGGGCGCTGACAAGATCTTCGAGCTGCTGCAATGGTGCCAGGAAAGCGGCGTCGAGGTCGTCACCCTCTGGCTGCTGTCCACCGATAACCTGGTCCGCCCGGCCAGTGAGCTTGACCCGCTGCTGCGCATCATCGAGGAGACTGTCCGCGAGCTTGCGACGCAGAACTGGCACGTGAACCCCATGGGCGCGCTCGACCTGCTGCCTGCCGACACCGCCCAGGTGCTCAAGGACGCTGGCGAGGCCACGGTCATGAACTCCGGCCTGCTGGTCAACGTCGCGGTGGGATACGGCGGGCGCCGTGAGATAGCTGACGCGGTGCGCTCGCTGCTGCAGGAGCATGCGAACAGGGGAACGACGATCGAGGAGCTCGCCGAAATCCTCAATGTCGAGCACATTGCCCAGCATCTTTACACAGCGGGCCAGCCCGATCCTGACCTGGTGATCCGGACCTCGGGCGAGCAGCGGCTCGGCGGGTTCCTGCTCTGGCAGAGCGCCTACTCGGAGTTCTATTTCTGCGATGCGTACTGGCCGGCTTTCCGCCGGGTGGACTTTCTGCGCGCGCTGCGCTCCTATGCGGCCAGGCACCGCCGGTTCGGCTCCTGACGCAATGCCATAGCCCGCCCGCTACCCGATTTTCGGCCGGGGACATCGGGGACTATCCGTACCACGACGGGTAGATCGGCGGGTCCGGGAAGTTAACAGGCTGTTGCGGTACTTCCGGGTGGCGGCCGGTCGAGGGTAACGTCAGGACTGACGGGCGGTGCGTAGCCGCCCGACGGGAAGGCCCTCGAGATCTTCGAGCTTCGCGTCCTGGCACGCAGGCGAGATGAGCGAAGGGCCGGCGCCCGGCCCATCGCTGGCCGGTCCCGGTCCCGCCGACACATCTGTGTCCGAACGCGGCGCCGCCAATGGCGCCCAGGGGAGAGCGAGTGGCCAGTACCCCAGCGCGCCGCCAGCAGCGGCCGACCAGCACCAGTACCGACACCGGCAGCCGCGGTGGCACCAGTAGCCACGGCGGCACCGGCAGCCAGGCCCGCGAGCCAGCAGGCCCTGGGTCAGCGCCCGCGGCGCCAGCGCGTGCAGTGTCAGCAGTGCCTGCAGTGCCAGCAGTGCTTGCAGCTTCCGGACGGCGTACGTATGTCCTCGACACCAGCGTTCTGCTGGCGGACCCGGCAGCGATCGGCAGATTCGCCGAGCACCAGGTGGTGCTGCCGATCGTCGTCATCACCGAGCTCGAGGCCAAGCGCCATCACCCGGAACTCGGCTACTTCGCCCGGCAGGCACTCCGGTTCCTGGACGACCTGCGGGTGGAGTTCGGCCGGCTGGACGCGGAGCTGCCGATCGGGGACCACGGTGGTACGGTCCGCGTCGAGCTGAATCATGCCGATCCCGCGGTGCTGCCGCCCGGGTTCCGGCTCGGTGACAACGACACCCGGATACTGTCGGTCGCGCGCAGCCTGGCAGCCGAGGGCGCGGCGGTCGTGCTGGTCAGCAAGGATCTGCCGCTCAGGGTGAAGGCGGCCGCCATCGGCCTGACCGCGCAGGAATACCGCGCCGAGCTGCCGGCCGACTCGGGCTGGACGGGGATGCGCGAGCTCGACGTGACTGCCGGGCAGATCGGCGAACTATACGAGTCTGGCCGGCTGGACAGCGACGCGGCCAGGGAACTGCCCTGCCATACCGGGCTGGTCCTGATCTCGGGGGTCTCCGGGGCCGGCAGCGCGCTCGGCCGGGTGCAGCCCGACAAGTCGGTGCGGCTGGTTCGCGGCGACCGCGAGGCGTTCGGCCTGCGCGGCCGCAGCGCTGAGCAGCGGGTCGCCCTCGACCTGCTGCTCGACCCGGATGTCGGGATCGTCTCGCTCGGCGGCCGGGCGGGCACCGGTAAATCGGCGCTCGCGCTCTGCGCCGGCCTCGAGGCGGTGATGGAACGGCGCCAGCACCGCAAGCTCGTCGTGTTCCGCCCGCTGTACGCGGTCGGCGGCCAGGAGCTCGGCTACCTGCCGGGCTCCGAGACGGACAAGATGAACCCGTGGGCGCAGGCCGTCTTCGACACCTTGTCGGCCGTCACGTCGACGGATGTCATTGAAGAGGTCCTGGCCCGCGGCATGCTGGAGATCATGCCGCTGACCCACATCCGCGGCCGGTCGCTGCACGACTCCTTCGTGATCGTGGACGAGGCCCAGTCGCTGGAACGCGGCGTCCTGCTCACGGTGCTGTCCAGGATCGGCGCAGGCTCGCGGGTGGTGCTCACCCACGACATCGCCCAGCGCGACAACCTGCGGGTTGGCAGGCACGATGGCGTGGTCGCGGTGATCGAGAAGCTCAAGGGGCACCCGCTCTTCGCGCACGTCACGCTGGTGCGCTCGGAACGCTCCCCGATCGCAGCGCTGGTCACCGAGATGCTGGAGGACGCCTCGCTCTGACGCGGACGCCGCAGAATCCGGCATTAACGGGGTCTTCAGGCCAGCTCACCCCGGCATCGCACCCGTGCCCCGCCGGCCGCTGAACGCGGCCAAGGAACCCGCTCGATGTGGCGATGATCGGGTCAGATGCCGTTGAACGTCACATCGACCAGGTTGCGCGGGCACCCGGGACGGCCGGGCCGAGAGGGTCAGGTTCTGAGCAGTAGCTCGGCGACATCGAGGTCGATCGGGTAGGTGATCTTGATGTTGCGCTCGCTGCCAGGCACGGCACGGATGGGGACATCCGGCAGGTAACGCAGCACGACACCGCAGTCGTCGGTCGCGGCGGACTCGCTGAAGGCCGGGTCGGCGGCTGCCAGCCGGTAGGCCGCGGCGATCACGGACAGCCGGAACCCCTGCGGCGTCTGGCAGCGCAGCAGCAGGTCCCGGATGGGCATCCTGGTGACCATGCCATCGACAGCCTCGACGATCGTGTCGGACGACGGGACGGTGACGCCAATGGCCCGGTCCGTCGCCAGCGCATCAACGCAGGCGGCGATGGTCTGCTGATCGATCAGCGGCCGCGCCGCGTCGTGGAAGAGCACGTCGCAGTCGTCCTCGCCGAGCGCCGCGATCGCCCGCCGGGTTGACCCGGTGCGGGTCACGCCGCCCTCGATCACAGCACTCACCTTGCCGAACCGGCCGTCTCGGACCAGCCTGCCCACTCGCCCGATGAGCTCGGGGCTCGTCACGACCAGGATGGCGTCGATGCCGGAAGCTTCGTGGAAGGCCGAGACCGAGTGCTCTATCAGCGTCCGGCCAGCGAGAGTGCGCAGCTGCTTGGGCAGACCGCCGCCGAATCGCTGGCCGGATCCGGCGGCCAGCACCACCGCGACCGTCCGCATGGGCGGACTTTACCCGGCCTGCCACCCCAGCAGAAGCACAGGTCACGCGCGACGCAGTGTGTCACCGGCCGTACGCGTACAGTACGAGCCGTCCGGCGGTGACGAGCTGTCCCGCCGGGGCGTGGTCGGCTGCGCGGTCTTCGGCGGCAGCGCAGTATTCGCATTCCGCCGGGGCGCGTCCGGGCCGGGCCTGCTGCCTCGCCCGGGACGTCGCGGGCGATCGCTGCCCCGGCTGGTGCCGCCAGGACCGGGCATCGAGGGAATGGGAGCCGTCCTGGCCGGGTACTTGCGGGACTAACCGCGACTTGGCGTTTGTCGTGGCCTGACGGGAGGCTTGGCATGACGGTGGCCGGGGCGGTCGACGAGCTGCCTCGTCGACTGGCGGGCTGGGCGGCGGCCCGGTCGCTGGCGCCGAACTCGCTGACCGGAGTCTCGCTTGCCCTCGGCCTGTGCGCTGCCGTGTGGTTCTCCGCGGGCACCAGGCCGGGCAGCGCGACCGGCGCGCTCGCCCTGTGCGGCAGCTACCTGGCCGGCCGTTCCGCGCGAGGGCTCACCGGCCGGCGGCCCGATCGGGCAGGCTCGGGGGTGACCGCGGAAACGGCCAGCCGGGGGACCGCCGCCGGGCAGAAGATCAGGGCAAAGGCCGTCAGCGATGCCAGGCTCGCCCGCGCCTGCGCGGCGGTCACCGAGTGCGGGGCTTACGCGGGCCTTGCGGCGGGTGCCCCCGTGGGAGTCGGCATGGTCGCGGGCGGCCTGACGGGAAGCGGCCCAGCGGCGGGCTGGACCAGCATGTGGCAGCTGGCCACCACCGCGATGATCCTGGTGGCGGTCAGCCAGCTGGCCGGGGCATGCTGTGGTCCGGCGGCGTCCGGGGCCAGCCCGGTGCCGTCCGGGGCCAGCCCGGTGCCGTCCGGGACCAGCCCGGTGCCGTCCGGGACCAGCCTGATATCGCGAGGCCGGAAGCTGGCCTGGCCCGGCAGGCAGCGGAAGGCACCGCCTTACCGCCGGACCTCCCGCGCCCTCGCCTTGCCCTACAGTGGCCGTATCCTGCTGGTCGCGCTGGTCGCGCCGGTCCTGGGCGCCCGCGGCGTTTTCTTCGGCCTACTCGGCTGGGCCGTCATCGCGATCTGCTACGCGATCGCCGGTAGCCTGTCCCGGCCAGCCGGGACCAGGGCCGCCAGGGCGATCGTGGCCTGCCGCGACGACGGGCTGATCGCGACCGAGATCGGCCTGCCCATCCGCGGCCAGCTGGTGCCACTGCCGCCCGCGCTGACCGGCGTCGCCGCCGTAGCCGTGCTCGCCGTGCTCGGCCTGCGGAACCTCCCCGGCCCCCTGCTGCTCGCTCCCGTTGTGGCGATGCTGCTTGCCGCGGTCGGATCCAGCCATCCGCACGACGGGCGGCTCGACCGGATCGTGCCGGCCATGCTGCAGGCCGGGCAGTATGTCTACGTCGCCGCGATCGGCTTCGCCTCTGGAGTCCCCGGGCCGCTGATATTCGCGTTGTGCGCCCTGATCACCCTGCACTATGCGGATCTCCCCGGTTATGCACGGCCCGGCAAGGCCATGGGCTGGGAAGGCCGGATGATCGCGGTCGGGCTGGGCGCCGCGCTGGGCATGGCGACAGTCGCCTGCCTGCTGCTCGCGGCGTATCTTGGTGTGCTCGTCTGCCGGGAGATCATGAGAAGCTGGCTGGCAGTCACGGAGGGAGACCGCTGGTGATCGGCATGGTCGTGGCTGGCGGCGTGATTTGCGTCACGCTCGGCCCGGCGGCCAGCGGTGATTTGCGTCATGCCCCGGCAGGGCAGGAATAACCGGGCATGATGGGGATGAGCCGGGCAGGCCGGAGGAGTCTGGCCACGCGGGCTTAGCCGGGCGGGCAGGACGCCGGGCACTAGGATCTGTCCGGTGGAGGATCGTCGATGGCCAAGCTCTCG
The DNA here is from genome assembly GCA_035299845.1 of Streptosporangiaceae bacterium. Lineage (GTDB taxonomy): Bacteria > Actinomycetota > Actinomycetes > Streptosporangiales > Streptosporangiaceae > Palsa-506. The sequence goes on along the minus strand of DATGVY010000534.1, from coordinate 6,803 downwards.
CTGAGGGCGGGACTGGCGGAGCGCAACTGGCCGGGCGGATGGGCCCGGAGGCTGACGCCTGCGGCGATCCCGCGGGGGTGGTGGGCGGCGGTCTTCGCCGCATGCGCGATGTTCGCGGCCGGGGTCGCGCTTTTCAGCCACAACGGACTGCACAGGCGCTGGGGCGTGATCGCCGCGTGTGCCTATCTGCTGGCCGCCGCGGCCGTGCTGGCCTGGCGGTCGCGCGGCATCGACCTTGCGCTGCTGATCAGCGTCGGCGGGGCCCTCGTCACGCCGCTGTTCTGGAATGCCGCCACTGGCAGGCGGCAGCCCGAGGTAACCGTCATCCAGCGATCGGCTGGCCAGCTCGTTCACCACCACTCGCCGTACCAGAGCGCCGCGACGCTCGCCGCGGTCCACAATCCGAACGCCTATAACCCCTATCTGCCCGTGATGTCGCTGTTCGGAGTGCCGCGCGCGCTGTTCGGACCTGGGGCGGTGACCGATCCGCGGGTCTGGTTCGGCCTGGCATTCCTCATCGTCTTCGGCCTCGCGCTGGCGGCGACGGGCGCGCGGCATGTCGTGCGCTGGACGCTGTTCATCGCTGCGACGCCCGTGATCGCGTTCGAGCTCGCCGTCGGCGGTACCGACATTCCCATTCTCGCGCTCATGTGCCTGGGCCTTGCGCTGCTGTGGCGGCGCCCCCGGCATGTGCTGGCCGGGCTCGCGCTTGGCGTCGCCGCCGCTGCGAAGGCGACCGCCTGGCCCGCTGTCGTGGTCGCGGCAGTGCTGATCGTCGTCCGGGACGGCCGGAGACCGATGCTGTATTTTCTCGGCGCCACGATCGCGGCCTGCGCGGTGCTCATCGGCCCGGTGGCGCTGCTCTGGCCGTCCGCGCTGGTTGACAACACCATCATGTTCCCGCTTGGGCTGGCCGGCATTAAGTCGGCCGCAGCCAGCCCGCTGCCCGGGCACGTGATCGCCCAGACCGGGCCGGCCGGGCACGTGATCGCGGTGGTACTGCTGGTGCTCACCGGGGTGGCCATCGCCGTGTCCCTGGTCGTCCGGCCGCCGGGCGATGTCCCGGCCGCGGCCTGGCGGCTGATCGTCGGCCTTACGCTGATGTTCCTGCTGGCTCCAGCGACCCGGTTCGGCTACTTCATCTATCCGGCTGGGCTGTTCGCCTGGCTGCTGGTGTCACGGCTGGCCGAGCCCCGGTCCCGGACCGGGGCCACCGGGCCGGGGACCACGGAGACCAGTCTCACCGGGCCTGCCCGGCGCCCGCTGGCAGTGGCAGGCCCGCAGCCCGGGCCAGCCCCGCTCGGCGGCCCTGCATAGCAGCCGGCCGTCGGTGAGCTAGTCCCGTCAGGCCGTCCCGAGATCGGCAAAGTCCGCTTGCCAGCAGGCGTACCAGGCGGCGAACCAGGGTTCGGCAGCGGCCAGCGGCACGATGTGCGTGACGGTCTGCGCGTAATAGGAGCGCTGCCTGGCGGGCGGCAGGTTCCGCAAGGTCTGCACGTTACTTGCCCGGTCGGCGAGCTTGACCAGGATGGCATCGCGCGGCGCAGCGCGGAGGCCGCGCAGGTAGGCATCCTTGGCGGAGGCCTTGTCCTGGCCAGGCCGGGGCTGCGGGATCGTCACCCAGCCGACTAGCCCGGCGACCCGCGGCCCGAAGGTGGCGGCGATATCGTCCGCGGTGCACGGCGTGTCCTCGATCACGTCGTGCAGCACCGCGGCGGCGAGTACCCCTGGTTCGGTCACGCCAGCGCCGCGGACCAGCACTTCCAGCGCTTCCAGCAGGTGCTCAAGGTAGGGAGCGCCGGTCGGACGGCGCTGCCGGCCGTGGTAGCGTGCGGCGAAGCCTACGGCGCGGCCAACCTCGTCGATGACCTCGCCCGGGAGCAGCCTTCGGAGGCCAGACTCGGCTTCGGCCCAGGAATGCCAGTGCGTGAACAGCTCCATCAGGGCCCATCCTGCTCTATCCGAGCGCCAGGTCCGATGGAACTGGCCTGCGGGGCGCCAGTTCGCGGTGTGGTCAGGGCACCGGCGGGCTGTTCGGTCCAGCGAAGGACGCGCCGTCGCCGCAGCTGCGCGCGTTGCCCGTGATCCCGTTGAAGTTCTTGGCCAGGCTGCCGACCGCGGCCTTGGACGGTGTCGCCGAGGGTGACGGTGACGGAGAAGTGCGCAGGCCCTGGTAGCTGGATCCGATGATCAGCTCCAGCGTGCCTGGGGTCAGACTGGAGTCCTGCTGCACGGTGACGTTGCTGAACTGGTGCTTCAGCGTCTTCACGGCTGGCTTGTCCGCGGCGCTCGCGTACTTGATGACCGAGTTCGCATAACCGAAGTTGCTCGCGTCACCAACGCCGACGACGTTGAAGCCGCGGCTGGTCAGGCTGGCCTCCACGGTGCTGGCGATGCCGCTCACGCCGGAGCCGTTCAGTACCTGCACGTCGACCTGGGACGGGCTGGCATCAAGAACGGGCGTCGTCTTGGGTCCCGTGGCCTTCTTCCTGACTTGCTTGGGCAGCTTCTTGTCCCGGGCGATGGCCTTGAACATCTGGCTTGCCTGCGGCTGCTCGAAGTCGACCACGTTGGGGTTGGACGGGTCGGGAACGTTGGGCACGGTGACGAACTGCACGCCCTTGCCCGCCAGTCCGTGCAGGCTCTCGCCGATCTTCAGCAGGTCTGATTGGGTCAGCCCGGCGTCGGTGGTCATCGCGCCAGCTACATCACCGACCACCGACAGCATCTTCGTAGGGCTGGTAAGGACGCCGCTGTGCTCGATGCCCTGCAGCAGCGAGGCCATCAGGAACTGGTCGCGCTGGATCCGCTGCAAGTCAGAGCCCATGCCGAGGCCCTCGCGGGTCCGCCAGAAGGCCAGCGCCTGAATCCCCCTGATGTGATGCCGTCCGGCCTTCAGGTGCAGGCCGGACATCGGGTTGTGCACCGCGAACGGCAGGCAGACGTTCACCCCGCCCAGGTCATTGATGACTTTCACGAAGCCAGTGAAGGACAGCTCGATGAAATGATCGATGTGGATGCCGGTCTGCTGCTCCACGGTCTTCCACAGGCAGGACGGGCCGCCGTAGGCGAACGGGGTGTTGATCCGCTCAAAGGCCGTCGGGTCAGCTTGCTGGCCGGGCTGGCTCGGGCCGTGTGCGGCGCAGGCGTAGTAGGGCACCTGGATGTCGCGGGGGAAGCTGAGCACGGTCACCCGCCGCCCGCCGGGGGACAGGTGCACCAGCATCACGGTGTCTGACTGCGATCCGGGAGAGCGCCCGACATGCAAGGCAAGCTGCTGGTGCCGGGTCAGCCCGGCGCGGCTGGCCGAGCCGATTACCAGGATGTTCAGCGCGCTGTTCAGCTTGGGCGGCCGGTTCCCGAGGTCGGTGACCGCCACCCGGTGAATGCTGTCCCACACGCTGCGGTATTTGCCGTAGAAGGTCAGCGTCGCCGCCACGAGGACGACGGTCAGGCCGATCGAGGCCCACGCACCGATCCGTCGCCAGCGACGCGCGCGGGAGACACGGCGCGGGCTGCGGGGTGGTGCAGGCCCGGCGCTGTCATCCCCATCGTCGTAGCGGCTCATCGCTCCTCCGGGCAGTAATCCTAGCCTTGCGACGCGAGTGACCTGTCGCTAATCGTTGAGGCAATGCTATGCGGTGCTACCGGGATGAATCGTCCGTATCGCCGACGACATGAGTGTCGCGCAGCCGTCGTCGCGATGGCTGCGGTCATAGCCCATCTACAGTAGGTCCGTGCGCTCTGCAGACCGCCCGGCCGACAGCTCCGCTGCCGCTGACAGCCCTGCGACGCGGGATGGCGCCGCCTCCGGGGACGGCCTGGCGGCGGGTCCCGGGATCGGGGATGGTGCCGCGGACGGGAGTCTCGCGGCGGCGGGCCTGGCCGTCGGCGAGGACGCGGCCGTGGCGGGTTCGGGGGCGGGAGATGGTGCGGCCGCGGATGAGGGTCTCGCGGCGGCGGGCATTCCCGCTGCCAAGAACGTAGCCGGTGCCAAGGATACGGCCGTGGCAGCGGACAGCACTGCGGCAAAGGGCAGGGCCGCGACCACGGGGGACAGGACCACCGCGAAGACCCGCGGGGCGGGGGCGGCGAAGGCCGGCATTTCCGGTCTCGCCGTCATAGCCCCCCGGGGCCGCCGGCGCCTCGGCCGCATCGCGGGCAGCCTGCGCCCGCCGTCCGTCGGCGGCGCGTTCGCTCAGCTCACGGTGCTACCAGCGATCCTGGTCATGGCCTGGTTCGTGCCGGGGCTGCCGCTGCTGCTGACCGGCTCGTTCGGGCCGGCGGCCATGCTGCTGATCTCCGCTCCGCTGGCCGTGCTGCTCGTCGTCCACGGGTTGCGCCGGGTGCCTGACCGCTGGCCGCAGACGCTGCCCGGCCCCGGCCGGCAGCGCAGCTGGACAGCCTGGTGGGGACTGGCCGGAACCGTAGTGGTTGCCGCCGGGTTCGCCGCCTGGCAGCTGCATGTCAACTCGCCATCGGTGATCGTCGGCCGCGATCCCGGGGCCAACCTCCAGGCTGGCTACTGGATCGCCCAGCACGGGTCGGTGGCCATTCCGTGGTCGCTGGCGGCGTTCGGCGGCGCGCATCCGGGACTCTCCTTCGCCAGCATCGACTTCTTTCCGCACGGCAGTACGGTGGTGCCATCGCCCATGTCGGGGCTGCCGATGCTGGTCGCCGGGGGATTCTGGATTCATGGCCTGCCGGCCGCCGCGGCGATGAGCCCGCTCCTCGGCGCGCTCGCCGTACTTGCGTTCGGCGGGCTGACAGGCCGGCTAGCCGGCCAGCAATGGGCGCCGGCCGGCGCGCTCGTGCTCGGGTTCACCTTGCCTGAGCAGTACACGAGCAGATCTGCGTTCACCGAGCCGCTTATGCAGGTGCTGCTGTTCGGCGGACTATGCCTGATCATCGATTCGCTCACGCTGGACGCCACCGGCCAGGGCACTGGCGCGGTGGCGATACCGCGCAGCTTGCCGCGATGGATCACCCCGGCCAGAACGCTGGCGGCCCTGGCCGGACTGGCACTCGGGCTGATCGTGCTCGCGCAGGCCGATGGGCTCCTCTACCTGCTTCCGGTGATTCCGTTCGTCGGCATGCTGGTTGCGGGCCGACAAGCCCAGGCGGCCCCGTTCACTGCTGGTCTTGTTCTCGGTGTCGCCTACGGCATCGCCGATGGCTACCTGGAATCACGCCCGTACATGGATACGATCGCCCGGCCGCTGCTCATCGTCGGGCTGGCCGCTGCGGTGCTGGCCGTGCTCACGGCGGTCGCTGTGCTGCTCACGCGCCGGCCCCGGGTACGCCGCCGGCTGCGGAAGGTAGCAGGCATGCGGCCGGTGCGGTGGCTGCCCGGGGCGGGCAGCGTGGCGTGCGCCGTGGCCCTGATCGGCTTCGCGGTCCGTCCGTACGTGCAGACCGTGCGCGGGCACCCGAATCCGGCGACCGCCGCTTTCGTCGCGGCGCTGCAGCGGCTGGAGCACCTGCCTGTCGATCCGACCCGGCTTTACGCGGAGGACACCCTGTACTGGGTCATCTGGTATGCCGGCGCGCCCGCGGTCCTGCTGGGCGTGCTCGGCCTGGCCCTGCTCACGCGCCGGACCCTGAGCGCGCTGCTGACCTGGCAGGACGTGACGAGGGCGGCGCGGAACCTGGGCCTGCCGCTAGCCGTCATCGGCTGGGGGATGGCAGCGGTGCTGTGGCGGCCTGGCACCGTGCCCGATCAGCCGTGGGCAAGCCGCAGGCTGGTGCCTGTGGTGCTGCCCGGCCTGATCCTCTGCGCGATATGGGCGTCGGCGTGGCTGGTCGGCCGGGCCAGGGAACGCGGCGCAGGATCCGCGGCATGGTCTCTGGCCGGAGCATGCTGCGTTGCGGCGCTCCTTGTCCCGACCGTCGTGACAACGTTCGGCATCGGGCTGACTCACTCGGGGAAGGCAGGTTCGCTGCGGCCGGTCGCCGACGGGCTGGCGTTGAAGCGGACCGGCGCGGGCGAGGCGGAGGCCGTGCGGGGACTGTGCGCGGCGATCGGCACCGGCGCGTCCGTGGTTATCCTCGACCGGCCCGTCGCGCAGCAGTTCACGCAGGTGATCCGGGGAATGTGCGGCGTCCCGGCCGGATGGATGTCGGACACTTCCGCCGCTGACGTGCAGGGCGTGCTGACCGGGATCTCCACCGCGGGGCGGCGGCCTGTCCTGCTGGCAGGCCACCGCTCGGAGCTCGCACCCTACGGCTCAGACCCGCTGAGGGTGCTCAATCTGCGGACCACGCAGGACTCGCATGAGCTGAACCAGCCGCCGACCGCGCCGGTGCGGCTTCGGTACGTGATCTGGCTGGCTGCCCCGACTGCGCCGTCGGTCGGTGCCTGACGCGCGGATCTGCGTCCGGCTCTACCGCCCGGGCGCTTGCCACGTGGCGTAGCCGCCGCGCGGTGCCTTGCCCGGCCATGGCGGCATGTCGTGGGTGGCGGGCATGTCGAGGGGTGTCGTGGTGCCGGGCCGGGCATGCCGTGGTGGCGGGCCGGGCATGCCGTGGTGCCGGGCCGGATGCGGATCGGCCGCTCCTGACGCGGTGATTTGCCTCGGGCTGCGCGGGGCCCTAAAGTTAAGGCACATCGACGCGGGGTGGAGCAGTTCGGTAGCTCGCTGGGCTCATAACCCAGAGGTCGCGGGTTCAAATCCCGCCCCCGCTACCAAGTAAGTGCAGGTCAGAGGCCTGATCGCCAGAGGCGGTCAGGCCTTTTTGATCTTCAAGGCAGCGTGGCGGCAGCAGGATTGGGCGGTGATGACCATCCCGGATCGGACCTGACA
>DATGVY010000533.1:0-10116 GCA_035299845.1 Streptosporangiaceae bacterium | reverse complement strand
GCCCGGCGACCTGCTGCCCGCCCGGCGAGCTTGTCGCCACCGGGGGTGGCAGCGCCGCTCGCCGGGCGGTGGCGCTCGCCGCAATTCGCCCGCGTACCAAGACCCGCATAGGGTCGCAGCATGAGCGAGACGATGCCGCTTTTCCCGCTGGGCACCGTGCTCTTCCCCGGCCTGCTGCTGCCCCTGCACATCTTCGAGCAGCGGTACCGGCAGCTGGTATCGGACCTGCTGGCAGGGCCCGAGCCGCGGCGCTTCGGGGTCATCGCGATCCGCAAGGGCCGCGAGACCGGCCTGGACGGAATCTCCGCCCTCTATGAGGTCGGCTGCATCGCGACGGTTCGCCAGGTCACCGAGCACGAGGACGGCCGGTTCGACCTGGTGACGGCGGGCACGCAGCGGTTCCGGCTAGCGGGGCTTGACGACTCGAAGCCGTACCTGCAGGCCGAGGTGGATCTGCTGCCCGACGATACCGGCGACGACACGGCCGCGAGGCTCGCGGCACAGGCCGCGCAGCACGCGTTCCGCGACTATCTCAGCGCGCTCGCCTGCCAGGGAGCAACGCAGCTCAGCATCCCGGACCTGCCCGACGATCCGGTCATGCTGTCCTACCTCGTTGCCGCGTCCATGATCATCGACCTGAGCGGCAAGCAGGCACTGCTCGCCCAGCCCGACGCCGCGGGCCGCCTGGCCGCCGAGCGCGCGCTGCTCTCCCGGGAGACCACGATGCTGCGCTCGCTCACCTCCACGCCGGCCCCTGACCTGAGGTACACGCCCTACAGCCCCAACTGAGCGGCAGCCGCCCCGCCACTGACCCGACCGGGCGACGGCCGCCCCGCCAACCCCGGCGGGAGCGGCAGCCGCCGACCATGACCCAGCTGAGCAGCAGCCGTCCTCCTAGCCCGTAGTTCCCCCCGGATGAGCTGACACCCCTGTTCACCAGGGAAAACGTGGACGCACATGACTACCGTAGTCATGTAAGTCGGGCAACCGAAGCTCTATGCCCAGGGCAGACATGATGGGCCTTATGAGCCTGGGGGAACTTCGGCCTAGCCTCGCCGAAGGGTCTCTCGGCTGTGCCGAAGAAGATGGCAGGGAGATCTGGGCGCCGCGGTGCCTCAGCCCGGTGGCTGCGCCAGGCTGGGTCGCGCCCGCTGAGGCCGATGAGGCGGCGAGCAGCGGAGCCTCGGCCGGGACCGGCTAGGTCACGTCATGCCGGATACGGGGTGCTCATCGTCACCCCGGGTGCCGGGTCGGCGTCGTCCTCGGCACCCGGCCCTCCCGCCGTCCCGGCCCCCGCCGTTGCGGGCACCCGCGCCCATCGGCCGCGACGGGAATGTTGCGAGTTCAATTACCGTTGGCAGTCGCATTGGCATTGCCCGCCTGTTCTGCCGGGCAAGCGTGCGCGATGCTGTTCCCAGAGGAGGACATAAATGCCTGCGGTCACTGTCAATGACACCCTGGTGCTGCCCCGCGTCCGGGAGCCGGACCAGGCCGCCGCGGCCGACCGGCCCGTCCTGGCCGTGACGACGGCGCCGTCGGCGTATGAGGGCGAGGGCTTCCCCGTCCGGCGCGCCTTCGCCGGCGTCGACATGCGGGCGCTTGACCCGTTCATCCACATGGACCAGATGGGCGAGGTCGACTATGCGCCGGGTGAGCCCAAGGGGACGTCCTGGCACCCGCACCGCGGCTTCGAGACCGTCACCTACATGATCGACGGGACGTTCCGGCACCAGGACTCCAACGGTGGCGGCGGGATGATCACGAACGGTGACACCCAGTGGATGACCGCGGGCGGCGGGATCCTGCACATCGAGGAGCCGCCGGAGGACATGGTCATGAGCGGCGGGCTCTTCCACGGCTTCCAGCTCTGGGTGAACCTGCCCGCCAGGATGAAGATGACCAACCCGCGCTACCAGGACATCAGGGCGGGCCAGGTCGCGCTGCTCAGCTCGCCAGACGGCGGCGCGCTGATCCGGGTCATCGCTGGCGATGTCGCCGGCCACCAGGGTCCCGGCGTCACGCATACGCCGATCGCCCTGCTGCATGCCACTCTCGAGCCAGGCGCCCAGCTGCGGCTGCCGTGGCGGCCTGACTTCAACGCGCTCGGCTACGTCCTCGCCGGATCCGGCACCGTCGGAGCCGAGAAACGACCGGCCAGGATGGGCCAGCTGGCCGTGTTCGGCCACGGCGACGTCATCACCGTCGCGGCGGACCGCCGGGCGGATGGCCCGAGCGCGGGCCTGGACATCCTCATCCTCGGCGGCCAGCCGATCAGGGAGCCCGTCGCGGCCTACGGCCCGTTCGTCATGAACACCAGGGCCGAGCTGGTCCAGGCATTCGAGGACTACCAGGCGGGCCGGCTCGGCACGATACCGGCGGAGCGCCACCCGCTGCCGGAGGGAAACCGCCCAGGGCACGACGTGCTGTAGGCGCCAGTGCCCGCCGGTTTCCTTGTGCGGCAGATGCTGGGCCGCACCCCTGCGTGAGCATGCAGAGACTGGCCATGTCGTCACCGAGGTGGCACCGTCAGCCGATTTACGCGCGTGCTCCTTCCGGCGAGCACAGTTTCCGGCGCGTACTGGTTCCGGTGCGTACTGTTCCGGCGCGCACTGCGTCCGCGCCGCTAGCCGTCTGCCAGCTGGCGGGTGGCATGCTCTCCGGCGTCCGTGGTGCGGCGGAGGAAGTCGGCGAGTAGTTCGAGTTCGGTATCGGTGTAGCGGGTGCAGACTTCGTCCATGGACGTGCTCATGCCGGAGTAGAGGCGGAGGAGCTCGGCGGTGCGGTCGCGGAGCACGCGCACTGTGACGGCACGGCGGTCGGACGGGTCGCGTTCGCGGGCCACCCAGCCGCCGCGTTCCAGCCGGTCGAGGATGCCGGTGATGGTGGCGGGGTGGAGTCCGGCACGGCGGGCGAGCGCACTGGGGCTGAGCGGTCCGTAGCGGGCGGTGATGTTCAGGCAGTGCAGATCGCCGTCGTTGAGATCGAGGTGGGCCACGACCTGGTGATTGAGCAGCGCCAGCTGAATGCCCAGCTCACGCAGTGAGTCCTTGATCTCGGTGCAGAGCCGCCGATGGCGCCTGGCCGCGCCGGCGTCGGCAAATACTTCGGAATCCATATAATATGTCTATCCTATCGTATGAAACACGAACCACAGGGTAACCGTAACGGATCTCCCGTGGCGACGAAAGTCCTGCGATGACCCAGCTGATTACGACAGACATCCTGAGCCACCTGAGCTGGAGACCATTCAAGGCAGGCAGAAATGCCCCCCATGGCCGCGCTGAACCCGCGCTCGTGGCTGGCGGCAGGCCGCGCCCTGGCGCTAGCGCCCAGCCTGCGCGGAGCAACGGGCAAGGGTGAGGAGCACCTCGGCCTGCCGGCGGACTTCCTCATCGACCCGCCAGGCGGCGCAGCGCGCCGCGGGCGACCTCCGGGTCGGTGGTCGCCCAGAACGGCGGCAGCGACTCCCGCAGGAAGCTGCCATACCGGGCCGTGACCAGCCGCGGGTCAAGGATCGCCACCACGCCCCTGTCGCTCAGCGTGCGCAGCAGCCGCCCGGTTCCCTGCGCCAGCAGCAACGCCGCCTGGGCGGCTGCCACGGTCATGAACCCGTTGCCGCCGCGGGCCGCCACCGCTCGCTGCCTGGCCGACGCCAGCGGGTCGTCGGGCCGCGGGAACGGGATCCGGTCGATGACGACCAGCTGCAGGGACGGGCCGGGCACATCGACGCCCTGCCACAGCGACAGCGTGCCGAACAGGCAGGTGGCCTCGTCGGCCGCGAACTGAGCGACCAGCTGCGACGTCGGGTCATCGCCCTGGCAGAGCAGCGGGAACTCGATCCGCCCGCGCAGTTCATCGGCCGCCTGCCGGGCGGCCCGCATCGATGAGAACAGCCCCAGCGTGCGCCCGCCGGCAGCCTCGATGAGTTCTTGCAACTCGGTCAGGTAGGCCTCGGCCAGCCCGGCACGCCCGGGCGGCGGCAGGTGCCTGGCGACGTAGAGTATGCCGCTGCGCGGATGGTCGAACGGCGAGCCCACATCCAGCCCCGACCAAGCCAGGGAATGCGGTTCTGCGGCATCCCAGGGCGCATCAGGCATATCGGGCGCATCGGCCTCTGCATCCGGCCGGCCAGCGTGATCCTGTCCGCCGGCCGGATCCAGCGCACCTGCCGCAGGCTGCTGCCCACCGGGCATGCCCTGGGGTCCGGCCGTTTCCCGCGCCCGCATTGACGCGCCCGTGCCGGTCGCGCCGCCGAGCGGCAGGCCCCACTGGCGGGCCAGCGGGTCGAAGGAGCCGCCGAGCGCCAGCGTCGCGGAGGTCAGGGTGACCGTGTGGCGGCTGAACAGCCGCTCCGCCAGCAGCCCGCCGACCTCCAGCGGGGCAACCCGCAGCGTGGGCGGGCGGGATGACTCCGCGGACGAGGGCCGGTCCATCCACACCACGTCAGGCCGGCTGGCGATGTCCGGGCCGAACGCGGCGAGGATCCTGTCGGCCGCACCCTGCAGCTCGTCCAGGGCTGCGAGGGCAGACCGGCCGGCGGCGATCCGTTCCGGCTCCTCTTCGGTGTTGCTGGCGCTGGCGCGCAGGTCTGCAGCGCAGCTCCGGGCCGCGTCCCGGACGGCAGCGAGCGATACGGCGACTGGCTCGGCCAGCACGTCGATGCGCCCGTAAGGGATCTCGTCGAATACCCGCGCGGCTGCTCCCGCTGCCTCCCTGAGCCTGCCCGTCGCCGTGTCCTCGATCATGCGGCCGCAGCGGCGGGCGGCGGCCTCGACGGCGGGCGCGGACAGCTCCGCCGACCCGATGGCGGTGACCCGGTCGACCAGGTCATGTGCCTCGTCGATGATCACCACGTCATGCTCGGGCAGGACGTCGAAGTCCTCCAGCGCGTCGATGGCCAGCAGCGCATGGTTGGTGACGACGATGTCCGCCCGGCCTGCCTCATCCCGCGCCAGCTCCGCGAAGCACCGGGTGCCGAACGGGCAGCGCTGGGCGCCGATGCATTCGCGAGCGGTAACAGAGACCTGCCGCCAGGCCTGCTCGCTGACACCGGGCACCAACTCGTCCCTGTCGCCGGTCGCGGTCGAGGACGCCCACTCGTGCAGCCGCTCCACCTGCCGCCCGGTCGCAGAGACCGTGCGGGGGTCGAAGAGCATCTCGGCGGGATCCTCCGGCGCGCCCGATGACGTGCGCAGCAGGCAGAGGTAGTTGCGGCGGCCCTTGAGTATCGCGAAGACCGGCGCCCGGCCCAGCACCCGCCGCAGCGCGGCGGCCAGGCGCGGAAGGTCGCGGTCGATGAGCTGGCGCTGCAGGGCGATCGTCGCGGTCGACACGACGACGGTGGCGTTCTCGGTCACCGCGTGGCGCGCGGCGGGGACGAGGTAGGCCAGCGATTTTCCCGTCCCCGTCCCGGCCTGGACGGCGAGGTGCTCGCCGGTATCGATGGCACGCCGAACTGCCTCCGCCATAGTGACCTGCCCGGGCCGCTCGGCGCCGCCGATGTCCGCCACCGCGGCGGCGAGCAGGTCGGCGACGGGCGGCGGGCCGGCCCTGGCCGCCGCCTTGCGGCCCGCGGGGGCGGCCCGGGGATGGGCCTTCGCTGCCGCCTTGCCGCCCGAGGGGGCTGACGGGGGGCGTGCATCGTCTGCGATGGGCTTAGGAGCGCGGCCGGGGGGCACGTCGCAGACGCTATCGCGCCAGCCGCGGTAATGCGGCCAGCGAAACGCGAACCAGGCCGCCCGGGAGATCAGTGCGCGCAGCCGGGCGGGCACGACCTGAGCACGCGACGGAGTGCGATTGCCGGTGCGATTGCCGGTGCGATTGCGTGTGCAATTGCGGGCGTGATCTGTCACTCCGCGGGCGTCCGCCGCACCGGCACTTTCAGCGATGGGCGGCCGCGCCAACTGCCTGCCGGCCTAAAGATCTTGATCCGCCAGTCTTGACAATAACTCTCCTAGGTCGCTCAAATAGATATGCTCAATCTCTGTCGTGATCGCGATTAAGTTGCTGATTGGCTGGTATCCCTGCCGACCGTGTATCCGGCTGCAGTAGTGCGCGTAAGGAGCCATCTGCTCCGATGGGGCCACGCGACTGATGCAGACAATTAATTGAGGCCAGTATGGAAAGCGGCAATTTTGCTGGGCGGGCAGAATACCGCCAGTCCGCGGGCCCTGATGAGGGGACTGGCGCGCCCTCATCCGCCTCGTGCCAGCCGCGGCCGGGCGTAATACGGCCGGGCATGATACGGCCCCGGGTGAAGCCGGAGCATGCGGCCTACCGCATCGCCGGCAATCGCGTCCGGCTCGGCGGGCTGTCTTTCGGAATCGCGGCGGAGGTTGAGGATCCGACCGGCTTGGCCTGGACGCTGCTGCAGGCCATGGACGGATCACGGTCCATTGATGAGATCGTGCGCCTGGTGGCCGGGAGGCATCCCGGAGAGACGGAACAGTCCTTACGGGGCGCGATTGAGACGTTCGTCGAGTCCGGATACATCGAGGACTGGGGCGCGGCCGATCCGGCTGAGCTCACCGGCCGGGACAAGGAGCGTTACGGGCGGAGCAGAGCCTATTTCCGGTGGCTGGACCTGACCCCCAGGACAAGCTCGTGGGAGCCTCAGATCCGGCTGCGCAGTGCCAGGGTCACCGTCATCGGGCTTGGCGGGACCGGCGGCAATGCAGCGGCCGCGCTGGCCGCCAGCGGCGTCGGGTATCTGCATTGCGTAGATCGCGACTGGGTGGAGTTGTCGAACCTGAACCGGCAGGTACTGTATTCCGAAGGTGATATCCATCGCCCGAAGGCCGAGGTGGCCACCGCCCGGCTGCGCGATCTTAATTCCGATATTGACGTCACCGGCGAGCAGGCAGAGATCGGGTCTGTCGCCGATATTGCCGCGCTGGCGGCGGACTGTGATGTATTGCTCTTATGTGCCGACCGGCCGCCAGAGATAAATTCCTGGGCCAATCGTGCCTGCCTTGCCACCGAGACCCCGTGGGTTGCCACTGGTTATCACGGTCCGCTGGTGCCGGTGGCCACGTACGTGCCAGGGAACGGCGCTTGCTACCAGTGCCTGCGGATGACGCAGATCGAGAACCAGCGGCGGATCGGCGCCCGCCCGGATGACGCAGCAGGCCGCGAGGAGGCGGCCGGCAATGCGGTGGCGGCGCCAAGCGCTGGCATCTCCGGGTACCTGGCCGCGCATGCCGTGCTCTCGCTGCTCACCGGTATTCCGCCGGCGACCCCGGGACGGATCTACTCGGTCAACCTCGTGGCGCTCGATGAGCCGTTCGTCTTCAGCGGGCCGCGCCGGGCTGACTGCCCGGATTGCGGGGATCAGGGATGACCCTGCTGACGCCCGAGGCCCTGACAACTGAGCTGGTGACCGGCTCGACGAGGCTCGAGCTGCACAAGCTCGCGATGAGGCGCGACGCCGAGGAGTGGATCGTAGGACGGCCTGAGACTGGCGAGTTCATCGCGCTGCCGGAGGACGGCCGGCGAGCTCTGGTGCTGCTCGGCCAGGGCCTTCCGGTGCAGGACGTGCACGCCAGGCTGCTCGCCGAAACGGGAACGGACATTGATGTCGCGGACTTCGTCGTCGCGATAGCCGATCTCGGCTTCGTAGCGTCGGCTGACGGCAGGGCACTGCCGCAGGCTCCGATACCGAGGCCCACCCTGGCCTGGCTGATGCCGCAGCACGTCCGGTGGGCGCTGCATCCCGGTGCCGTCGTCGGCGTCATCGCACTGGCCGTTGCCGCGGCAGGTTCCCTGGCGCTGCGCCCCGCCCTGGTGCCCAGCTACCACGATCTCTTCTGGACCGGGCAAGGTGCGCTCGTATTTCTCGGCTACGCAGCCCTGAGCTGGCTGATTATCGGCCTGCACGAACTCGGCCACCTGATCACCGCGCGGGCGGCCGGGGTACCCGCGCGGATGACTCTCGGCACCCGGCTCCAGTTCCTGGTGGCTCAGACCGACGTGAGCGGCGTGTGGGCCGCTCCGCGCCGGATCCGGCTGACCGTTTACCTCGCCGGGCTGGCGGTCAATCTGGTCATCGCCTCGGCGTGCATCCTGGCGCTCGCCGCAGCCAGCCCGGCGGGCACGCTGGGCCGACTGCTCGGGCTCACTGCGCTGCTTTCGCTGCAGTTCATCGCTGCGCAGCTGCTGGTGTTCATGCGCACTGACGTGTACTTCGTGCTGCAGGAACTCACCGGCACCCGCAACCTTTACGCGGATGGCGCGTCCTGCCTGCGGTACTGGGCCGCCTCCGGCTGGCAGGTGGCCAGCGGACGCCGCCGCGGGAGGCCTGCCGATCCGAGTCGCTCGCTCGCCGCTCGGGAGCGTCGCGCCATCCGTGGCTACTGCGTCATCCTGCTCGTCGGCACGACGGCCTGCATCGGGTTCGCCTGCGCCGTTACTCTCCCGGCCGCGATCACCCTGACGAGCCGGAGCTTGCGGACGCTCATCCTCGGTGCGGGCGCAGCGCAGACCCTCGACGCGACAGCCGCCATCGTTCTCCTGGCCGGATTTCAGGTGATCTGGCTGCGCGCCTGGTGGCGCCGCCACGGCATGCGGGTGCGCAGCTGGCTCCGCCGCATTCTCGCGAGAGTAGCGGAAGGGAGGTGACCATCAATGACCAAAGCTGGAACCGGGAATGAGCCAAAGATCAAGATCAAGATCCGGAAGCTCGACAAGCTCGAGACCACTGGGGGCCCCTGCTCGACTGGCACCTGATGGGTGACGCACCCGGTGCCGGGGGAACCGCGAGGGCTCCTGGCACCGGCGTCATCGCGGCCGCTGCCCGCTGGTATGCCTTAGCTGATCAGGCAGCATTCGAGGAGGCGAGCGGTGCCAGCTAGGACAGACATCAGCGAGCTGGTCAGGACGGCAGTGCAATCCGCGGTCCATCTGGAGATGCGTGAGTCCTATATGCCCGCCGACCCTGACTGGCTCGACTGGCGAGCCGGAAACCGGTTTGACCCGGCAAAGCGGTGGCGCGAATGGTTCGACCTCGTCGCCGCTGCCGTTGCCCGTGGCGTCGCCGTCCGCCGGGCGCGCATCGTGTCGGAGCCGATCACCGACTACGTCCGCTTCGAGTACGACGTGACTCCCGGAATCAATCTTGCGGCCGGCGAGCAGGTGCGCTGGCTGCGTCGCCGGAATGCACTGGATCTCCTGGTGCCCGTCAGCGACTTCTGGCTGATCGATGGCTGCATCCTGGCCTGGAACCACTTCGCCGGTGATGGCTCCTGGCTGGCCACGGAGTCGTCCGACGATCCGGGCCTCGCGAAGCTTTGCGGATCCTCTTTCGAGGCGATCTGGGACCGGGCGACCCCGCACGCCGACTATCAGCCAACTTGACAACTATTAACGTATATATTAAATATTATCTCATGGCTGCAGGAACTCAGCGGGACGACGAGGTGGCGCCGCTGTTCAATGCGCTGTCCGACGTGACACGGCGCCAGGTCGTGCAGTTGCTCGGTACCGGCCCGCAGCGCGCCGGGCAGCTGGCCGCGGCCGCGGGCGTTTCCGCCCCCGCGATGAGCCGCCATCTGCGGGTGCTGCTGCAGGCAGGCATCGTCGCGGATGAGCGGACACTGGCAGATGCACGGGCCAGGGTGTTCCGGCTCCGCCCGCAGTCGATGGTGGCCCTGCAGGCCTGGCTCGATCAGGTCCAGGCGCACTGGGACGCCCAGCTTCAGTCGTTCAGGCGGCACGTCGAGGAAAGGTCAGCACAATGAGCGCAGCCCGGTCGGTCTCCGCCGAGGTAGAGGTCGCAGTGGATGCGCCGACGGCGTTCGGCGCGTTCACCGAGGAAATGAACCTGTGGTGGGTCCGCGGGCCGATCAACTTCTTCGACTCTGCCCGGGCGGTGGCCGTGACCTGCGAGCCGGGTGTCGGCGGCCGGCTCCTTGAGGTCTCTTCGAGACCGGTCCCCCGGCTCGACGATCACGCATTTCATGATCACGGAAACTATGGGGGGTCCCAGAGGCTGTCGCACAACTCGTGATCTTGGAAGGTCAAGGTCATTTTGCACGGCGTGTTGCGTCTCTGTGCCCCACTCCGCTGGTCACACGACCGCCGAAACGACGCCGATGCCCCACTCGGATGCCGTCGCAGCCT
>DATGVY010000532.1:0-7593 GCA_035299845.1 Streptosporangiaceae bacterium | reverse complement strand
ACCGGGGGACGGAACACCGGGGGACGGAACACCGGGCGGGTCGGGGGCGGACGCCGAGGCCTGCGCTGAATACGGCCGGCGGATCGCGGCGCATGCCTGCGCCGACCGCACGGTCGGCGTGTTCCTTGTGCGACTCGGCGGCTATGCCGCCGGGATCTTCACCGGCCCGGCGCCTAGTCTCGCTGCATCGAAGGTCGGCTCCAGGCTGGTGCACGGCCGCAGCGCCGCCGGCGGCACCTCGCAGCACCGTTTCGCCCGCCGCAGGGAGAAGCAGGCGGCCGAGGCGCTGGGCGCGGCGGCAGACACAGCGGCGGCGGTCTTCGGACCCTATGCGGGCCGGATCGATGCGGTGGTGCTCGGGGGAGACCGGCGGGCGATGGCCTCGCTTCGCGAGGACCCGCGGCTAGCGCCCTATTTCGGGCTGGCCGTCGAGCGTTTCCTCACCGTGCCGGATCCCCGCCTCACCGTCCTGCGGAGCACTCCGCGGCTGTTCCGGGCCATCCGGATCAGGCTGACCGGCCCAGCAGGCTGACCGGCAGACTGGCGGGTAACCTCGGCCGGCGATAGGGAGAGGGGAAGTGTGAACTGGCGGGTTCCCGGCTTCGTTCCTGCCGCCACCTTGGGTGGCTCAGTGGTGGCCGGAGTGGTGGCACCGCGATCTTATGGCGGTTGTCCTGCCACGCTTTGAGCGAGGTCACGTAGTGCCCGCGCTGCGAGGCCTGGATCCTGGCGGTGGACTCGTGCAGCCGGGATGCGATCCGCGCGGCACTTCGCGGGCCGGGTGCCGCCACGCTGCGCGGCGCGCAAATGCGTTGCCGGCCAGGCCGGCGCCTCGGATAAGCTGATCGCATGCAACCCCTCTTGTCGTGACGGAACGCCCCGGTGCAGGGGCGACATGGGTCATATGGGATCCCTTTTGTTCCGTTATGGGAGTGGGTTTTTCATGATTTCCGCCAGTGCGCTAGAGCTGCGCGCGGGTGCCCGGCTACTGCTTGACGCCGCCAGCTTCCAGGTCGCGGCCGGCGACAAGATTGGCCTGGTCGGCCGGAACGGCGCGGGCAAGACCACGCTGGCCCGGGTGCTGGCTGGCGAGTCGGCGCCTGCGGCTGGCACCGTCCGGCGCAGCGGATCTGTCGGATACCTGCCGCAGGACACGATGGTCGGCGACCTCGACGCGCTGGCGATGGACCGGGTGCTGTCCGCGCGCGGCCTGGACGAGCTGATGGCGAGCCTGCGCGGCGCCGAGGTCCAGATGGCCGACGCCGATCCAGCCAGGCGGGACTCCGCTGTCCGCTGGTACGGCCAGCTCGAGGAGCGGCTCGGGGTGCTCGGTGGCTACGCCGCCGAGTCCGAGGCCGCCTCGCTCGCCGCCAGCCTCGGCCTGCCGCAGAAGGCGCTGCGGCAGCCGCTCCGCACCCTGTCCGGCGGCCAGCGACGCCGGGTCGAGCTCGCGCGCATCCTGTTCGGCGGATCGGAGACCCTGCTGCTTGACGAGCCGACCAACCACCTCGACGCTGATTCGGTGGGCTGGCTCCGTGACCACCTGCGGACATTCCGTGGCGGCCTGGTGGTGATCAGCCACGACACCACCCTGCTGGAGGCGATTGCCAACAAGGTCTTCTACCTCGATGCCGACCGCAGCGTCCTGGACATCTACAACCTGGGCTGGAAGGCATACCTGGACCAGCGGGAGACGGACGCCCGGCGGCGCAGGCGGGAACGGGTCAACGCAGAGAGGCAGGCCGTCGCGCTGAAATCACAGGCGGACAAGATGCGGGCCAAGGCGACCAAGGCCAGGGCAGCGCAGAGCATGCAGCGCCGGGCGGAACGGCTGCTGGCCGGGGTCAGCGCCGATCGGCGGGCGGAGAAGGTCGCGCGACTGCGGTTCCCCGTGCCGGCCCATTGCGGCCGCACCCCGCTGACCGCACAGGGCCTGACCAAGTCGTACGGATCGCTGGAGGTCTTCGCCGGGGTGGACATGGCCGTCGATCGCGGGTCCAGGGTCGTCGTGCTCGGCCTCAACGGAGCAGGCAAGACCACCCTGCTCCGGCTCCTGGCCGAAGTGGAGGAGCCTGATGCCGGCCAGGTCCTGCCCGGCCATGGCCTGCGGCTCGGCTACTACGCGCAGGAGCACGAGAACCTCGACATGGCCAGGACGGTGCTGGAGAACATGCGCTCGGCCGCGCCTGACCTGAGCGAGGCGGACCACCGCGGCATTCTCGGATCCTTCCTGTTCTCCGGGGACGACGTGGCCAAGCCCACCGGGGTGCTGAGCGGCGGCGAGAAGACCAGGCTCGCGCTCGCCCTGCTTGTCGTCTCCGGCGCGAACGTGCTGCTGCTTGACGAGCCGACGAACAACCTTGACCCTGGCAGCCGGGCCGAGATCCTGTCCGCCCTCCGGCGCTTTCAGGGCGCCATCGTCCTGGTCACGCACGATGAGGGTGCCGTTGAGGCAGTCCAGCCTGAGCGGGTGGTGCTGCTCCCCGACGGCGTGGAGGATGCCTGGAGCGAGGATCTGGCCGACCTGGTGGCGCTGGCCTGAGCCCGGCTGGGATGTGAAGCCGGCCGGCCGTCCGGCCGGAAAAGGCCCGCTGGAGCTCGGCGGAAAAGAAAGGGATCTTTTGCTGTCGTGTGGGTAGCCGATCACGATCTAATGCGTGATCATGGCGGGATACGGTAACGCAGCGGTCACTTCAGCTCACCGGGAGGTACGCGTGGCCGAGACACTAAAGAAAGGCACCCGAGTGACCGGTGCCGATCGCACGAAACTGGCGTCTGATCTGAAGAAGAGATACGACGCCGGCGAGAGCATCCGGTCTCTGGCCGCATCAACTGGCCGGTCGTACGGCTTCGTGCACCGCATCCTGACCGAGACGGGGGTCTCCCTGCGCGGTCGCGGGGGAGCTACCCGGGGCAAGGGCAAGACCAAGCGCTAAGGCACGGCGGGCCGGTCATGCATCGCAGCAGCGGCGGCCGGTCCCGCTCCCGGCCATTTCCGTAGTCTTGTGACAATTCCCTCCTCCGCCTTCCTCGCCCTGCCATTCCGCCGCCCTGCCGCCCAGCATGGAGGACGCTTGTCCATCGATCCGGCGGACCTCGATCGCCGCGGGCTCCGCCTCGATATCGACGATTCACTCCCGGCCGGCTGCGTCGCCACCGTGACGCTGAGTCGCCCGGAGCGCCGGAACGCCATGACCCCGGCAATGTGGCGCGGCCTTGCGGCGATCGGAGCCGGGCTGCCGGACCGGGTGCGGGTCGTCGTCATCCGGGGCGCGGGCACGTCGTTCTCGGCCGGGATCGACCTGCGCATGTTCTCCGCGGAGGGGGTACCTGGCGAGGATCCGCTGCCACGCGCGGACGACCCGGGCTTCGAGGAATGGATAGCCGCCTGCCAGGAGGGATTTACCTGGCTGCGCCAGCCGCGGATCGTGTCCGTTGCCGCGGTCCGCGGTCACGCCATCGGCGCGGGCTGCCAGCTCGCCTTGTCCTGTGACCTGCGCGTGCTCGCCGACGACGCCCGGCTCTGCATCAAGGAGCCAGCACTGGGCCTGGTGCCCGATCTCACCGGGACGAAACCGCTTGTCGATATTGTCGGCCTGCCCCGTGCCCTCGAGCTTTGCCTGACCGGGCGCAGCGTGGATGCGCGGGAAGCCAGCGACCTGAGGCTGGCCGAGCTTGTCGTGCCCGGCGCCGAGCTCGACGGGGCGGTGGCCGACCTCGTGGCCGGGCTGCTGACCGCAGACGCCGACGCGGCACGCGCCACCAAGGAACTGCTCGCCCAGGCGCAGGGACAAACGCTGGAGCAGCAGGCCGCAGCGGAGCGCCGGTTCCAGGCGGCGCTGCAGCGGGCCAGGCTCCGCCGGTAGCGCGGGCGGGCTGCCGTACGGCGCGGGCCGGAGCGCGGGCGGGCTGCCGTGCGGCGCGGGCCGGAGCGCGCGCAGGCCGGTGCTTGCGGGATGGCTGCGCCCGGCGGGGCAATGCCGGGGAGTTCGCCGGTAGCTGATCCGGGAAGATCCGCCGCTGCCCGGAGGTTGCTGCCCTCATGAATCCGGCTAGCTGGCAGGCGATGCGATCGTTCAGCCGTGACAGCTCGGTCACCCGCCAGCGGCTGAAGCCCGGCACCGTCCGGCGGGTGGCGTCGTATGCCCGGCCGTACCGGCGCGATCTGGTCGTCTTCATGATCGCCACGTCGCTGGACGCGGTCGTCACCGTAGCCGTGCCGTTGCTGCTCGGGCAGATCGTGAACAAGATCCAGGCCAAGGACACCAGGGCAGTCCTGGTGATCGCCGGCGCCGTGGCGGGGATAGCGCTGTTCGACGCGTTCCTGTCCATCGCCCAGCGCTGGTACTCGGCGCGGATCGGCGAGGGCCTGATCTACGACCTGCGCACCGAAGTCTTCCGGCATGTCCAGCAGCAGCCCATCGCGTTCTTCACCAGGGCGCAGACCGGCTCACTGGTCAGCAGGCTGAACAGCGACGTGATCGGCGCGCAGCAGGCGATCACGTCAACCCTGTCCGGGGTGGTGTCCAACGCGCTGTCGCTGATCCTCGTGCTTGCCGCCATGTTCTACCTGTCCTGGCTGGTCACCGTGGCGGCGCTGGTGCTGCTGCCGGTGTTCATCCTGCCCGCGAGGCTGCTCGGCCGCAGGATGCAGCGGCTGACGCGGGAGTCGATGCAGCTCGACGCCGCGATGGGCTCGACGATGACCGAGCGCTTCAACGTGGCCGGCGCGATGCTGGTCAAGCTGTTCGGCCGCCAGGGCGAGGAAGCTGAGGTCTTCTCCGGCCGTGCCGCCAGGGTCCGCGACATCGGCGTCGTCACGGCCATGTACGGCCGGGTCTTCTTCATCGCGCTCGTGCTGCTCGCCTCGATAGCCACTGCGCTGGTCTACGGCCTCGGCGGCAGCCTGGTGATCAGCGGCAGCATCAGCCTGGGCGCGCTGGTGGCCCTGGCCAGCCTGCTCAGCCGGATGTACGGCCCGATCACCGCCCTGTCGAACGTTCAGGTCGATGTGATGACGGCGCTGGTGAGCTTTGACCGGGTCTTCGAGGTGCTCGACCTGAAGCCGCTGATCCAGGACCGGCCTGGCGCTGCCGCACTGCCGAGAACCGGGCCGGCCGCCGGAACGGCGCCGACATCGCCGGGCCTGACGGCGCCTGGCCTGGCGGCGCCGGATATCGAGTTCGACCACGTGTCGTTCCGCTACCCGGCCGCGTCCGAGGTCTCGCTGGCATCGCTTGAGTCGATCGCGCTTCCGGCCCCCGAGCATGCGGGCGCAAATCAGGAAGTGCTGAGGGACGTGACGTTCCGTGCGCCGCCTGGCCAGCTCACCGCGCTGGTCGGGCCGTCGGGCGCCGGCAAGACGACCATCACGCACCTCGTGTCGCGCCTGTATGACCCGGGCGAGGGTGCGGTCCTGATCGGCGGCCACGACCTCAGGGACGTCACCCAGGAATCCCTGCACGATGCCGTGGGCGTCGTCACCCAGGACGCGCACATGTTCCACGACACGATCCGGGCAAATCTGGCCTACGCACGGCCAGGGGCGACCGAGCGGGAGATTGAGGAGGCCTGCCGGGCGGCCCAGATCTGGGACCTGATCTCGGCGCTGCCCGACGGCCTGGACACCATCGTCGGTGACCGCGGCTACCGGCTCTCTGGCGGCGAGAAGCAGCGGATCGCGCTCGCCCGGCTGCTGCTCAAGGCACCGTCAGTCGTCGTACTCGACGAGGCGACGGCGCACCTCGACTCCGAGTCCGAGGTCGCGGTGCAGCGGGCGCTGAAGACGGCACTGGCCGGGCGGACCTCACTGGTGATCGCGCACCGGCTGTCGACCATCCGCGAGGCCGACCAGATCCTGGTCATCGATGACGGGCAGGTCAGGGAGCGTGGGCGGCATGAGGAGCTGCTGGCCGCCGGCGGCCTGTACGCCGAGCTGTACCAGACCCAGTTCGCCAGCCAGGAGCCCTTGCCGGCTGCCTAGCCCAGCAGACCGCTTTGCCCTTCGCCGAAGCTCGACAGTGGTGCGCCGCGAGCGCTCCTGCCAGCGCACCCGCATCGGGATCGATACTTCGGCCTGCTCCTCGACCTGGTCGTGGAGCCCGACCTGTCCGAGAGTGCGCGTGGGAGGACGAGGACGAGGACGAGTACGTCCACGGCCGCCGTCTCGGGTTCATTGACGACGCTGTCTATGCCCGGCTGGACGATGCCCGCCAGCAGGTGCTTGCGCTGATCCATCCGCGCCAGGGACCGTTCGCCGAGGACTGGTCGCGGTGGCGGTGCCGTCCGGACTGGCCGCTGCCCGTGCTGCAGCCGACGCCCTGAGCGTGCCCGCGCTGGGATGAGGCCCGGCCTCCCGGCCCGGAGGCTCAGAGCGCGCGCAGGGCGCCACCCTCGACCGGGATCATCGCGCCGGTGAGATAGCTGGCCGCCGGGGACAGTACGAACGCGGCCACCCGGCCGAACTCCGCCGGCGCGCCGTACCTGCGGAGCGGGATGTTGCGGGACAGCGCGGTCCTGACCTCGTCCGGGTCGCCCCTGCGGGCGTCGAGCTCGCGCACCCGGCCCGTCGAGATCCGGCCGGGAAGCAGTCCGTTGACCCGGATCCCGCGCGGGCCGAGCTCATCGGCGAGCGACTTGGCGACGCCGGCCAGGCCGGGCCGCAGCCCGTTCGAGATAGCCAGCGAATCGATCGGGGAGCGCACCGACGAGGACAGCACGAACGCGATCGACCCGCCCTCGCCGAGTTCCTCGCCGAGAGTCCTGGCCAGCCGTACCGCGCCGAGGAAAACGCTCTCGAACGCGGCCCGCCAGGCTTCATCGGACGTGCCCATGACGGTCCCGCCGGGCGGGCCGCCGACGCTGATCAGCGCCCCGTCCAGGCGGCCGAACGCCTCCCTGGCCGCGGCCACCAGCCGCTGCGGCGCGCCGGGATCGGCGAGGTCGGCGGCCAGGCCGGCGGCGTGCCCGGTACCGAGACCGGCCGTGGCGCCTGCCACCCCGGCGGCATCCCTGGCACTGAGCAGCACCCGCGCATCGTCGGCTACCAGTGCCTGTGCCGTGGCCAGGCCCAGCCCGCGGCTGCCGCCGGTAATCAGGTACGCCCGATCGCGCAAGCCAAGATCCATGCAGGACATCCTGCCGCACCGCGGCACTGGCAGGCCGACCACCGCCGCCAGTCAGCCGCTGCCGGGTCAGCCGCTGCCGGGTCAGCCGCCGTAGCCTACCCGGCGCAGATCGGTACCTGCCACCTGCTCCACCTCGCTGACCTGCAGCGGAGTGAGCAAGCGGCGCCACCCGCCTGCGTCGACGGCGCGCGCGGGCCCGCCGCGGCCGTTGCCGCGCACGGGGATGGCGGCGATCTTCGCGCCGATGAAGTCGGACACGGCGCTGGCCGCCGCCTGGGGATGGCGGATCACCTGCTCATAGCGGAGCGTGGTGAGCTGCTCGGCCGTCATGCTGCTGCGCAGCCTGGCCATCTGGCGTACCGAGCCGCGCCAGCGCAGCGCGCACTTGGCGGCCAGTGACAGGCCGGGCCAGGCGGCCAGGTCCGCCTGGGTTTCAATGCCGAAGAACGGGTTGGGGAACTCGCTC
>DATGVY010000531.1:0-11243 GCA_035299845.1 Streptosporangiaceae bacterium | reverse complement strand
CGGCGGCTCACCACGTTCCGTGACCAGCTGGCGAACGACCGTCCTCGCGGCTATGCAGTCGCCATCCGGCGTCGCGACCTGGTACGGGGTGCACCTTGTGGGCTTGCAGCTAGGACAGGAACTCAACGGATCCGGTTCTGGACAGGTCGTAGCCGCCGAGACTGTGCAGCGAGGACTGGACGGCGATCTCGCGAAGCGCACTGATCAGTGGCTCGGCGGCGGGGGCGAGCGTCCCGGACTCGACTTGGCTGGCGATGTCATCGCTCATCCGCAGGTACCAAGCCATGCATCCGGACTCCGCGCGGCGGGCGCCTGGCCCGGGCACGCTAACGGAATCGGGCCCCGCGGCAACTCCTCCGGCCAAGGCAGCCGGGGTGGGTGCCGTGCCTGGAGTGCCGAACAGGAAACAACCCCGAAAATCCGCCGCTGCCTCAAGCGCTACGCAGCCCGCCGTCTCTTTCAGCTCAACGGCGGCAGCCGCTACCACTTGACAAGTCAGAGAGGCCAGAGAAGCGTCATCCGGGGCGGACTCACATGACGGGTTCAAGACGACAAAAGAGCCAAGGTGAACACAATCATGCATGTACTCGACAAGAAGAAGATGCACCTACTCGTTTCGATCTTTGGTTCCGTGGGGGTCGCTGGTCTGGTCCTCGCCACGGTGACCAGCGCCTCCGCGGCTCCATCGCGGGCGACGGCGTCGACGACCGGACCGACCTTCGTCTTGCGGGGCGCGGCCGTGGGGGGAATCAAAATCATCCAGCCTGGTCAGACGCTCACGTTCCGCTTCAGAGAGCGGAACAAGGGACCGGGGTCGGCTCCGGAGGACCTCGTCCTTATCAGGGTGACCAATGCCACGGTTGTCGGCGGGCCGACGTGTGTGCTCCCGAACCATTCTGCCATCAATGCGGACGGCTTCTCGTGCGAGCCGGGGATATTGTCGCCCGGGCAGTCCTCCTCAAGCGTCATCACCACAAATGTCACCGGCGGTTCGGGCAGTGTTGCTTCGGCTCGGCTGTGCCTCGACAACGAGAATACCGGTGTCAGGGGGCCGTGCAAAACCGTGTCAGTTAAGATCGCCTGACCGGCAGGAAGGCAAACGCCTGAGGGCCTCGCCATGGACTACGGTGTGTTCCTGGTCACCAGCCCGGTCTCCGGCCAGCCCCAGCCGGTACCCGCTGGTGCCCGGCCACCGGCATAGTCGGCCTGACCCGCCGAGTCCCCTGCCGCTGGCAGCGGACCGCCAGCGGTGCTCCTGGCGACCAGCGGCCGCCTGCTGTGGTCAGGAGGCCGGGGCGGGCGAGGCCGGGAACACGGCCTTGACGAAGAACTCGGCATGCCGGGTGGCCAGGTCACGGGCGGCCGCGATGTCCTCCTGCCTGGCCGCGCCGTGCAGCCAGAGCAGCCGGGCCTGGGCGATCGGGCTGAGCAGCGCGTACGCCAGGTCCTGCGGTGAGCCCAGATCGGCCGGGATGTGGCCGGCCGCGATCCAGCGTGCGAACAGTTCGGCCAGCCTGCGTATCGCCCCGAGGATGCGGCGGCGAGCGCGGGATCGTGGATCAGGCCGTCCTGGGCCATCAGGCTGATGAGCTGCCGTGCCGCAGGTGCCTCCCACTCGTCCATGGCGCGGGCGATCATGGACCGGATGAACGCCGGCGGGTCGCTGCCGGCCTGGTCAGGGTCGAGACCTTCGAGAAGAGTGACGGCGCTCTGCGGGCCGAGCTCGGCCAGTACCGCGTCGAAGATCGCGCGCTTGCCGTCAAAGTGCGCGTACAGCACGCGCCCGCGTCGAGCGCAGCCTGCCACAGCCGGTCGGCTGACGCTCCAGGTGATACGCGCCGGCCAGCGGAACCTGGCGCGCTCTGGCTGCTGCATAGCTAGAGTCAGGGCCCGATGAACGATGACTCGGGCACGCACGATCAGGATCGGGCCGGCTCCCCGGCGGACGAGCCAGCGCAGCCGCTGCCAGAGGTCACAGCGCCGCCCATGGGCACGGTCGGCGCGGGAGGTGCCGGGCCGGGAGACGGGCCGGGAGACCGGGCAGGAGGGCCGCCCGGCGGCGTCGGCCCGGCTGCGGATCCCCGCGCAGCGAAGGCAGGAAAGAGCAGGTCGCTCTGGAAGGAACTGCCCGTCCTGATTGTGTTCGCGCTGGTGCTGGCGCTGCTCGTCAAGACGTACGTGGTGCAGGCGTTCTTCATACCGTCGTCGTCGATGGAGGACACGCTGGACATCGGCGACAAGGTCCTGGTCAACAAGCTCGTGTATGACGTCCGCGACATCCGCCGGGGCGACATCATCGTATTCAGCGGCGCCGGCTCGTGGGCCCCGCTGGCGCCGGCCTCGTCCGACCCGGTGATCAGGCTCTGGCATGCGGTGACCGGGCTGTTCGGCCTCAACCTGGGCGGCGACGACTTCGTCAAGCGGGTCATCGGGCTGCCCGGCGACCGTGTGGCCTGCTGCAACGCCCGCGGGCTTGTCACAGTGAACGGCGTGCCCCTGCACGAGTCGTCGTACCTGTACCCGGGCGACAAGCCGTCGTCGACACCGCTGAGCACGACCGCATTCAGTGTCACGGTGCCGCCCGGTCAACTGTGGGTGATGGGTGATCACCGGGCGGTGTCCGAGGACTCCCGCCTGCGCCGCACCGATCCCGGCGGCGGGTCGATCCCGGAGAGCGCGGTGATCGGGCGAGCGTTCATGATCGTGTGGCCGCCGAGCAGGTGGCGGGTCCTGCCTATCCCGGCAACCTTCAGCCAGCCGGGGCTGGACGCGAGCGGCGGCTCCGCGGATCCGCTGGCACCCGCCCTGCCCGCTGTGCCGCTGGCGCTCGGGTTCGCCGGGGCGGTCCCGCTGACCTGGTTGCGGCGGCGGGTGCGCCGCCGGTTCTCCGGGCGGGCCGGCCACAGGACCCGCGGGCGCGGGCAGGCCCGGGATCCGCCGCCTGGCCCAGGACATCCTGCGGCTCTGGCGCGGGCCGGCACTGGCGCCGGTCAGCATGGGCCAGGATGATCGACTGGGCGGGAGGGCCCGTAATATAGTGAGAAACAGCAGGCTGACGCGCTCGTTCCAGCGTCAGCGCTAGGGCCGGGCGGCCGGGCGGCGGCGCTGGCAGAGCTGATCCGGAAGTATTTGCACGGCGTCTGCTAGAATTCCGCAATGCTTGCTCCGGCCGATCGCGGAAGGCTCCGCCCGTGACCATCCTCGCAGAGACTCCCTCGACCGTCCGGAACTCCTGGGAGCGGCTTGACTCCTACCTCTCGGCCCTCGGCAGCGAGGACGCCAAGATCCTCCGATCCGACATCGCCGGGCTGCTGTCCGACGTCAAGCCCGCCGACGGCCGCATGGCCAGGTCGCACCAGACCCGGCGGGCCATCGTGGACGCGATGCGCGCGCTGCATGCGGAAGGCGATCTGCGGCCAACCGCGCCTCGCGTCGCAGCACGCGCCGGGGTATCGCTCCGCACCGTCTGGCAGCATTTCGCCGACATGGAGGCGCTGCTGCTTGAGGCCGGCCGGCGCGACCTAGAGGTCCTGCTGCAGATCGTCCGGCCGATCGCGGCGGACTTGCCGCTGGCCGACCGGATCGCGCGCTTCGCCGATCAGCGCACCCGGGTGCACGAGCAGATGACCCCCGGCTGGCGGGCGGCACGAATCCATCAGCCGTTCTCGCCCGAACTGCGCCGCAGCAAGAAGCGGATGACCGCGCTGGCCAGGGCGGAGCTTGAGGCGGTATTCGCCACCGAGCTCGGCAAGCTGGCGGGCGAGCAGCGCAGGGCGCTTTCCGACGCGCTGCACGGGATCAGCATCTGGGCGTTCTGGGACTCGCTGCGCACCGACGTCGGCCTCAGCCCGCAGCAAGCCAGGGCCACGGTCGTCACCCTCTTCATATCGCTGCTCACCCAGGCAGGGTTCTGCATCTAGCGGCGCCAGCGGAGGCGGCCGCGCGGCACCCATCCGGCCGGCCGTCAGTCCCCGGTCAGCCGGGCGCGCAGCGCCTTCCTGTCCAGCTTGCCGACGCTGGTCAGCGGCAGCGCGTCGATGACGCGCACCTCTCGCGGGTACTTGTGTGCCCCGAGGCGCTCGCGGGCGAACGCGGTGAGCTCCGCCGGGCCTGCCTGGGACTGCGGCCGCAGCGACACGAACGCCACCACCTCCTCCCCGAGCCGCGGGTCTGGCCTGCCGACCACGCCCGCCATGGCGACAGCGGGATGCTGCACGAGCACATCCTCGACGTCCCTGGGATAGACGTTGAAGCCACCCCGGATGATCAGGTCCTTCTTGCGGTCGACCACGTAGAGATAGCCGTCCGCATCGAAATGACCGATGTCCCCGGTGTGCAGCCAGCCGCCCCGCAGGGTCTGCGAGGTTTCCGCGGGGGCGTTCCAGTACCCGGTCATCACCCCTTCGGACCGGACGCAGATCTCGCCGTCCGCGCCGGGCGGCAGGTCACGCTCGGCGTCGTCGCGGATCACGACCTGATAGCCGGGGATGGGCCGCCCGACGGAACCCCGGCGGTAGGCCCCCGGTGGGCTGGTCGAGATCACTGCCCCGGATTCGGTGCACCCATAACCCTCAAGGATCTGGCAGCCCGGCACCCGCCGCTCCCATTGCTCCCGGGTCTCGGCCGCCAGCGGCGCGGCCCCGCTGTTGACATATACGAGGGCAGACAGATCGGCGTCCTCAAGCGGCTGCGCGAGGAGCATCTGAATCATCGCGGGGACAACGGCAGTTCTTTGTACGCGGTATTCCTGCGCCAGTGCCAGCCATTGCGCGGGATCGAACCACCGCTGCAATACGGCAAGGCCGGGCTCGACCGCATGGAAGCCGACCAGCGTCACGATCATCCCGTAGGCATGCGAAAGAGGCAGCGGCACCAGCGTCCGGCTGATTCCTGGTGCCTGCGATGCCTCATGCGAGCTCACCGAGCAGCGGTAAAGATTGCGGTGGGTGAGCATCACGCCCTTGGACCTGCCGGTGGTGCCGCCGGTGTACATAAGCGCCGCGAGATCGTCGTCGGACCGCATGGTGATGCTCCCCGGCTGAGCCGACTCAAGCTCGGCGAACTCGATGCCGCCGACGTGCGCGGGAAGCTGGGAGGGAGCCCCGCCGCCGGCCACGATCACGTGCCGCAGCCGCGGCGCGCCGGCCGCCGCGGCCGTGACCGTGGCGAGCAGTTCGGGTGTCGTGATCACCGCGACTGCGCCGGAGTCCGCCAGGATGTGCTCGAGTTCGGCCGGGGTCACCAGGAACACGACCGGCGTCACGACTGCCCCGGCCCGCCAGATCGCGTTATAGGCGATCGGCACCTCCGGGCAGTTCGCCATCAGCACGACGATCCGGTCGCCGGGCGAGACGCCGAGGCCCGCGAGACCCGCGGCGAGCCGGCCAGCCCGGCCGAAGAGCTGCCCGGAGCGGTACCGCCCGCCCTCGAAGACGAGCGCCTCATGATCGCCGAGGCGCTCAAACGCCTGCTCCGCGAGGAGAGCGAGATTGTGGCTGGCCGGTGATCCTGACGTGAGCAAGTTCTCATCTGCTGGCATCACCCCTTAATAATCATCTGCGTGCCCGGCCCGTCAAGGCCGGCCGGCCAAACGCGATGACCGCTGGCGGCTTGCGTATTCGCTCCCTGGCCGCAGGCCAGCCGGCCGCTGAGTTGATCCGCGACATTGCGCCCAAAGTGTTGTAACGGGCGCTTTATTTTTTGCACGCCCAGTGCTAACGTCACCGTGGATGCACCCTGGCGAGGCACCAGAGGAGGCGGATGGCCGAGTGCCAGCAGCCCTGCCGCCGCCGGAGCCCGCTCGGCCGGGATTCTCATCGCGCCCAGGTTCCGCCCTTTCGGCAGAGGCTCTCCCGCCGCGGGCAGTCCTGCGGCATGACCTGCCAGCGATGCGGGCGGCGAGGGCCAGCGCAAGCGGCCGGGGCCGTCACCGGGAATGGCCGGTCCCAGCGGAGTTTAACAAATGCACCCCTTTTGCCCCGAGGTTGCGGCCTGCCTCAGCGAAGGCCGCTCATCAATGGCGCTACCGCGGACTTGAAGCGGGTTGAGACACGGGCGCTCGGCCCAGAGGAGGACTCCGATGACACGTCATCCCATTGGCCGGTGCAAAAGGCCGGCCATCGTCATTGCCCTGCTCGCGATGGCGTTCGTCTCCGCCTGCAGTAGTTCAGGCAGTTCCGGAACCACTAGCACAAGCACGAGCGCTGCCGCAGCCCCGAGCGGCCAGCAGGCACCGCAGGCCAGCGTCGCCGGACAGCAGGTATCCCCGGCACTCAAAGCCCTCTACAAGGGCACGCTGAAGTCGCCGTCGACAGCCTCCCGCCCGGCCGTCAAGGGCAAGAAGATCGTGATCATCTCGTCCGGCCAGTCGTCGATCAGCTCGTCGGTGCCGGTCAACGCGGCGGCCGCCGCCGCCAAGGCCATCGGCTGGCAGGTCAGCATCTACGACGAGCAGCTCAACCCGGCCAACGCGCCTGGCCTGATGCGCCAGGCCATCAGCTCCGGTGCCAACGGCATCATCCTCGATGCCACCGACTGCCCGACGGTGAAGGGGCCGCTGCAGGAGGCGAAGGCGCGGGGCATCGTCGTGGTGGGGATCTACAGCTTCGACTGCAACGACCCCGCCTTCGGCGCCGGCGGCAAGCCGCTGTTCACCGGCAACATCAACTACGGCGTCGCCGTCGGCCGGGCGATCGACAGGTTCACCGAGTCGTACGGCGCCGCGCAGGCCGACGCGATGATCGCGGCGACCGGCGGCAAGGCCCAGGTCATCTACTTCAACGACCCCGAGTTCGTCGTCCTGAAGTACACCGGCCAGGGCTTCCTCAACGAGATCGCCAAATGCGGCGGCTGCAAGGTCGTGGACAAGGTGCAGTTCACCGGCACCGAGCTCGGCTCGGTGCTGCAGCAGAAGGCCGCCACGGCGCTCCTGCAGCACCCGGAAGCCAACGCGGTCAAGAGCCCCTACACGGCGGCCACGATCCTCGGCATTGCCTCGGCAGTAACCCAGAGCGGCCGGGCCGGCCAGATCTACGTGATGGGCGGCGAGGGCTTCCAGCCCGAGCTGGACCTGATGCGGGCTCACCAGGGCGTGAACGGCGCCATGATCGCGCCGTCCGACTGGACCGGCTGGGCGGCGATCGACACGATGAACAGCCTCTTCCGGCACGAGAAGCCGGCCTACTCCGGGCTGGGCTGGCAGCTGGTCGACCTGCAGCACAACCTGCCGGCGTCAGGCCCGTTCGTGCCCAGCATCAACTACAAGGCGATCTACGAGAAGGCCTGGGGCATCAGCCAGTGACGGCTGCCGCGGCGGAGGATCGGGCGACCGCGCTGAGCGTCCGGTCGCTCGGCAAGGTCTACGCCGGCACGGTCGCGCTTGACGGGTTCGACCTGGACGTGCGGGTCGGCGAGGTGCACGCGCTGCTGGGCGGCAACGGCTCGGGCAAGTCGACCGCGATCAAGATTCTTGCTGGCGTGGTGACCGCCGAGCCGGGCGGCCGGATCGAGGCCGGCGGCCATGTCGGCCGGGCCGACCAGTGGAGCCCGGCGCTGGCGCACGCGGCCGGGCTGCGCTTCGTGCACCAGCAGCCCGCCGTTTTCCCCGAGCTCACCATCGCGGAGAATCTCGCGCTCGGGGAGGGCTTCCCGACCGGGCCAGGGGGCCGGATCCGGTGGGGAGTGCTGCACCGCCGGACCGCCGAGCTGCTGAAGCGGTACCACATTGCGGCCGCACCGACCACACCGCTCGGCGCGCTGGCCGCCGTCGACCGCAGCCGGGTCGCCATCATCCGGGCGCTGCAGGACAGGGACGAGGCCGACAGCGGCGTGCTCGTGCTTGACGAGCCGACCGCGGCCCTGCCCGGCCCTGAGGTCGAGCAGTTGCTGACCGCGCTGCGCGGCTACGCGGCTGCCGGGCAGACGATCCTCTACGTGAGCCACCGGCTGGACGAGGCGCTGTCGGTCGCGGACCGGGTGACCGTGCTGCGCGACGGCCGCAAGGTCGCGACCGTTGACACGGCCGGCCTGTCCGAGGGGCAGCTCATCGAGCTGATCGTCGGGCGGCCGATCGAGCGGCTGTTTCCCGCTGTCACCCAGGATGTGCATGACGAGGCGGTGCTCACCGTGCGGGGGGCGGTCGGCGGCCCGTTGCGCGGCGTCGACCTGTCGGCCCGCAAGGGCGAGGTGCTCGGCATCGCCGGCCTGCTCGGCAGCGGCCGGTCCGAATTGCTTCGGATGATCTTCGGCGCGTACCCGATGATGGCGGGCCAGCTGACGCTTGACGGCAAATCCTACCGGCCGGCGTCGCCGTCGGCCGCGATGGCCGCCGGGGTCGCGTACGTACCGGAGGAGCGGCAGGCCGACGCGCTGTTCCATACCGAGAGCGTCCGGCACAACCTCTCGGCCGGCCAGGCGGGCGACTACTTCCGGCGGCTGCTGTTCCGGCACGGCCAGGAACGCCGGGATGCGAGCCGGTCGATCGGCGAGTTCCTTGTCCGCACCGCCTCTGACCGGCACCCGGTGCAAACCCTGTCGGGCGGCAACCAGCAGAAGGTCGTGCTGGCGCGCTGGCTCCGCCAGCGGCCGCGGCTGCTGCTGCTCGACGAGCCGACGCAGGGCGTCGATGTCGGCGCCCGCAGCGAGATCTACCAGCTTGTCCGCCGGGCCACGACGGCCGGCACCAGCGTGATCCTCGTCGCCAGCGACCTGGAGGAGCTTGCGCACGCCTGCGATCGCGTTGCCGTGCTGAAGGGCGGCCGCATCACCGCCGTTGTCGAGCAGCCGCTCGATGCCCACCACCTGACCGAGCTCGTCAACATCTCGGAGGCGGCCGCATGACCCCGGATACGACGGACCCGAGCGTGGCGCGCGGCCGGCCGGCGGACAAGGCCGCGGCAGCCGACGGCACCGCGGTGACCGGCGACGGCGCGGTGACCGGCGGGAGCGAGCAGGCCATCGGCGAGATGGCGGCCGCCGGGGGGCCAGCCGGGAGGCCGGGCAGCGACGGCGCGCTCCGGCTCGTGCGCCGCCGGTCGGTCGGCATCCTGCAGCGGTACTCCCTGGTAGCGCTGCTCGGGATCTCGATCGGCGTCTACGGCATCTGGGGCAAGACCGCGGCGGTCTTCCTGAGTGCCGCCGACTTCCGCAACATCGCCAGCAGCCAGGCCGTGCTGGTCGTCCTGACCCTCGGGCTGATCATCCCGATGATCTCGGGCAGCCTCGACCTGTCGATTGGCAACGCCGCAGGCCTAAGCTCGGTCGCCACGGCGGCGTTCTACGCGCACGGGCATGTGCCGCTGCTGGTCGGAGCGCTGCTCGGCGTTCTCGTCGGCGCCATCGTCGGGGTCGTCAACGGGCTGCTTGTCGTGCTGCTGAGGGTCGACTCGTTCATCATCACCCTCGGCACCGCATCGGCGATCTTCGGCATCGTCATCTGGTACACCGGCGGGCAGTCGATAGTGCTCGGCATCCCCCAGTCGCTGCTGTCGTTCGGCGGCGGGAACCTCGGCGGCATACCCGACAGCGTGTACGTGGTTGCCGTGGTCGGGCTGATCGTCTGGTACCTGCTTGAGCAGACTCCCTTCGGCCGTAGCCTGCACGCGGTCGGCTCCAACAAGGCGGCCGCCCGGCTGGTCGGCATCCGGGTCGAGCGGATGACGTTCGCCGCCTTCGTGCTGTCCGGCGCGTTCGCCGGGCTGGCTGGCGTGCTGCTGCTGGCCAGCAGCGGCGCGGGTAATCCCGAGATCGGGCAGAGCTTCACGCTGACCGCCGTGGCCGCGGCGTTCCTAGGGGCTGCGTCGTTCAAGGTGGGCCGGCTCAACGTGCTCGGCTCGATCGTCGCCATCCTCTTTCTCGCGGTCAACATCACCGGGCTGACCTTCGCCGGGGTCGCCGACTGGATCAACCAGCTGTTCACCGGCGTGGCGCTGATCGTCGCCATCGCCTTCGCCACCGCACTGCACCGGGAGCGCAGGCATCGCCCCCGGTCAACAGCCCAGGACTCGCCCTGAGCCGATGTCAGCCAATTCGTTCAGGTTTGGCACGCCCAAGACAAGGACAGCACCATGAGCGCACCGAGATTCACCCGGCGCCGCGCAAGCGTCGTGTTCACCGGCTTGTTCGTGCCGGCAGCCACCTTCCTGTTCCTGCCGGGCGCGGCCGTGGCAGCCCAGTCCCTGCACGCCGCCGCGCCCCCGGCCGCCGCGCCGAGCACCGTGCAAGCCTCGGTCGGCGCAGGCGGCGCGGTAAAGTCCGCGATACTGATCGCGAATAACGGCGCCATCAATAGCTACAGCGGCCAGCTGCCGCTGGCCATGACGATATCCAGCACGGTGGCGGGCGCGACGCGGACGACCAACTACCACATCGAGAACACCTCCGGTCATCAGCAGAAGGTGACCTGGAAGCTCGCCAACGGCCAGCTGAAGAGCGCGAAGGTCAATATTCAACTGCCGCTGATTGGCCACCTGATCGTCTCGCTGCCGAGCAACGACAAGAACGTGCAGGCGCCGGGCGCCGCGGTTACCACCAACTCCGATGGCTCGCACACGCTCGACTGGTCACTGGTCATGTTCAGCCCGCTGGGCAGCCCGGTCCAGGACCTCGCCTTCACCGCCACCGGCAAGGGCGCTCCGGACGCGACGCTGCATGCATCGCTCGTCTCGCCAACCAGCGCGCCGGGACTATCTGCCTCCGCCCAGGACGCGAACCAGCAGGTGGCACAGACCGGGACCTGGAGCGCCGAGGCCTCGGGCGCCGACAAGGGCCTGAGCCAGCTGAGCACCGGCGTCGGAGCACTGGTCACGGGCCTGGAGCTGCTGGCCACCGGTGCCAGCCAGCTGCACGCTGGGCTCGCGCCTGCGCTCACCGGCGCCCAGCAGCTCGACACCGGCTCGCACCAGGCGCTGAGCGGAGCCCAGAGCCTGTCCGGCGGGCTGAGTACCATCCATGCCGGGCAGCAGTCGCTGACCAACGGGCTTAACTCCATTCACCAGGGACAGGCCAGCCTGACCAAGGGCCTGGGCACGATCCACAGCGGGCAGCAGAGCCTGACCGGCGGGCTCGGCACGATCCACAGCGGGCAGCAGAGCCTGACCGGCGGCCTGGGCACGATCCATTCGGGTCAGGAGTCGCTGACCAGCGGGCTCGGCACGATCCACAACGGGCAGCAGAGCCTGACCAGTGGCCTGGGCACGATCCACAACGGGCAGCAGAGCCTGACCGGCGGCCTGGGCACGATCCAT
>DATGVY010000530.1:0-5184 GCA_035299845.1 Streptosporangiaceae bacterium | reverse complement strand
TGGAATCCTACTGACCCGCCAGGGCCGGCCGGGGTGAGCCATCCCCGCCCAGGAGTGTCGGCCGGTCGGACGCGGCGGGCTCACGGCCCGGCTGCCGGGCCGGCCGGTAGCCGAGTGCGGCAAGAATCGCCACCGCCGCGGCGATCGCCAGTGCCCATCCGGAGAACAGCAGGACGACGGCGACCGCCAGCACAGCGGGCAGCGCGGCGCGGCGGGCCCCGCCGCCGAGATCGTGCAGCCGAGGTAGACGGCGAGGAACAGCGTGGTCGGAATCCCGACCAGCTGGGCCGTGCTGACGATCCGCCGTGCGTAGAGCCCGAGCACGAGCAGGCCTGCCGCGGCGATCAGCGCCAGCAGCAGTCGCGGCGACCGAGGGCGCCGCTGGCCGGCCGGGCGCTGCCGGCCGGCCGGGTGGCCCGCCATCTCCGTGGCTATCGCCGCGGCGCCGGACAGGTAGGCGTTGGTCGCCCCCAGCGTCAGCACTACCGCCGCGACGGCCGCGGCGGCCCGCCCGGCCGGGCCGATGGCCTGCCGGAGTAGGTCAGCGAGCGGCACGTCGGTCCCGGCTCGGTGCCCGAGGACGGCGATCGTGGCGACTGCCAGGCCCAGGTAGAGCGCCGTGGTGACGGCGAAGGCGATGCCGATCACGCGGGGCAGCTGGCGGGCGGGGTCGCCGAACCGGGCCGTCAGCGGGGCGACAGCCTCCCAGCCGACGAAAGAAAGCATCAGGGTCGATGCGGCCTGGCCGATGGCAGGCCAGCCGTGCGGCGCGAACGGGGCCCAGTTGGCGGCGCGAGCCGCCGGCGCGGACCCGGCAACCGCCAGGATGACCACGGCGATCAGGAGCGCGACGAGCACCAGTTGCACGCTGGTCGTAGCGCGGACCCCGCCGAGGGCAAGCCCGAGCACCACGAGCAGCAGGGCGGCCGCCACGCCGCAGCGCACGAGCTGGCCACCGCAGGTCAGGTCCGTGACGTAGCTCGCGCCGATCAGGCACACGACCGGGGCGCCGCAGACCACTCCGGCGAGGAAGCACCAGCCGGCCGCGGCGCCGGCTCTGGGGCCGAGACCGGCCGCGGCGTAGCCGGTGACCCCGCCCGCCGAGGGGAAGGCCTTGCCCAGCGCCGCGAACCGCGCCGGGCTCGGCCTGACCGTCTTCATCGAACTGCGCGTCGAAGGGCATTCGAAGGAGACGGCAGCGCGGATCGAGCAAGCGCTGACCGCGATCCCCGCCGTTGTGGCCTGTTACGTGGTCTCCGGGTTCGCGGATTTCTTCGTTGAGGTCGCCGTGCCGGATCTCGGTAGCTACGAGCAGCTCCTGCTCGGGCAGATACTGACCATCCCGTCGGTCGTCGGCGCCCGCAGCACCTTCGCGATCCGCACCGTGCTCGGCCGCGGGCCGCTGCCGCTGGAGCACTGGCGCTGACGCCCCGGCTGCACCCGCCTGGCGCTAAGACCGCGCCGGGAAGTCCGAACTCTTCTCGCCCGGCTGCCGCACCGGGCCCTGCCGCGGCTGGTCAGCTCAGGGCGAGGACTACCAGCGAGATGGCGGTGGCGATCTCGGTCAGGGCGCCGAGCACATCTCCGGTGATGCCGCCGAGACGGCGGACGGCGAGCCAGGTCACCGCCACCGAGGCAGCCAGTCCCGCCCCCACGGCCACAGCAAAAATCCAGTTGTACGCAGCCGCCCCGGCCAGTGCCGCTGCCGACAGCGCGGCGGGGATGGCGGGATGCACGGTACCGGCCACGAGCGCGCCGAGGCCCTCGCCGCGAGCCGGCGGCACGCCGGTCCGGCAGGCCCAGGTGATGGCCAGCCGTCCGGTCACGGCGGCAGTGAGGACGGCGGGCACGCCCCGGCCCAGCGCGTCCGCCTGAGTCAGCGCTGTCAGCTGGAGGAGCACGGTGAGCACGAGCGTGGCGACCCCGAACGGGCCGATGTCGGATCGCCGCATGATGTCCAGTGCCTGATCGGCCGGCTTCCTGCTGCCGAGGCCGTCCGCCAGATCAGCCAGCCCGTCGAGGTGCAGGCACCTGGTCAGGGCCGCGAGGGTGACGATGGCGAGCGTGGCGCCGAGCAGCGGCCCGGCATGCCAGAACTGCTGGAAGGCGTAGAGCACCAGGGCCGCGGCCGCGCCGAGCAGGAGGCCGATTCCCGGTGCCCAGGTCATGGCGGCGCCCGCGACCGGCCGGGACGGCGGCCAGTCGGCCTTGCCGCCCGGCAGCGGGATCGCGGTGAGCAGCGTCACGGCGAGCCGGAGCCCGGCCAGGAACATGGCGACCCAGCGTACGTGCGGCGAACTCGCTGCGGTGCCGATTCGCCGCTCGCCTGGTCGGCCTGCCGCCTCGCGGCCGTACTTGCCGCCGGCCCCCATGACTGGTAAGGCTCGCCGCGCCAGCCTGCGCAGCCTCGGCGGGGCGACCGGGCTGACTACGGTACCTTCTCGTCGAGGAGCGCCGGCCCTGGGCGGGCAGTTCATGATCACGGAAACTCTTGGGTGCTGGAGACCCCAAAAGTTTCCGTGATCATGAAATCTGCCCGGCGGAGCACCCGGCCGGGAGCGTCGCTTCGAGGAGGCGAGGGGGACTGCGTGGCAGAACGGCCGTATGTGCTGCTGTCGGTGGCCGCATCGGTCGACGGCTACATCGATGACGCCAGCGGCGAGCGGCTGAACCTCTCCGACGATGCCGACCTGGACCGGGTCGACGAGGTGCGGGCCGGGTGTGACGCGATCCTGGTGGGCGCGGGAACCATCCGCCGCGACAACCCGCAGCTGCTGGTGCGATCGCAGGCCCGGCGCGCTGCCCGGCGTGCCCGCGGGCTGCCTGCGAGCCCGGTCAAGGTCACCATGACCTGCAGCGGCGACCTCGATCCGGCGGCGAGATTCTTCACCGCCGGCGACGCAGCCAGGCTGGTCTACGTCTGCGCCGCGGCCGCCGATCGCACCCGGGCGCGGCTGGGCGGGGCGGCGACCGTGGTCGACGCCGGCCACCTGGTGACGACGGGCGCCGTCCTGGCCGACCTCGCCGGCCGCGGCATCCGCCGCCTGCTGGTCGAGGGCGGCACCGCCGTGCTCACCCAGTTCCTGTCGGCCGGCGCCGCCGACGAGCTCCAGCTGGCGATCGCGCCCTTCTTCGTCGGGGATCCCGCCGCGCCGCGGTTCGTCGGCAGCGGGGCTTTCCCGCACGATCTCGCGCACCCCATGGAATTGGCCGAGGTACGGCCGGTCGGTAACGTCGTGCTGCTCCGCTACCTGCTCGGGCAGCCCTAGCGGCGCCGGACGCCGCTTCTCAGCAGCCGGCCGGGGCCGCGGCGGCGCATCCGGCGCGTCGTCCCCGCGCCGCCCCCGGCCGGTGCCGAGCGCGGGTGCCGTGTCGCTGCCGGAGCCCGCTGCGGATTCCTACCTGGATATGACAAATGCGCTGATGCCGGGCCCGGGCGAAGATCTGGCTCGCACTGTGTAAGCACCAGGCTCCCGGACAGTGCAGGATGGGGGCATGAGGGATACCAGAGCCTCGGCTGGAGGCCTGCGCTCAGCGATCGAGCGAAGCGGGTACTACCCCGGCGTGGTCGCTGACGCGGTCTCGGCGGCACTCGGGCATGAGCCCGTCGTCTCGTACTTTGTGCTCCATGACGCGCTGTTCGATCCCGGGATGGAGGTTCGGCGCCATATGACCGTGCTGGTGCTCACCCCCTCCCGGCTCGTCTACTCGCACACTGACGAGCATCCGGCCGACGATGCTGACTCCCGTCCGCAGGCCGAGACGAGTACCGAGGCGGTCCGGTTCGCCCAGATCTCATCGGTCGCGGTCACCCGCGTCGTCCCCGACCCGGCCTCTTACGTGCCCGGCGTCACGATGCCCGCCGAGGTCGTGCTGACCATCGGCTGGAACGTGCTCTCGCACCTGGAACTCGAGCCCGCGCACTGCGGCGACGAGAGCTGCGAGGCAGACCACGGCTACACCGGGACGATCACAGCGGACGACCTGGCCATACGGGTGAGCGAGGCGGCTGATGGCGAGGACGCCGTGCGCCAGGTGCTGGCGTTCGGCCAGGCGCTGTCCGAAGCTACCAGCCGCCCGTAAGTAACCGTTGATGCCTGATCAGCCGACGGTTCCGCCAACCCTGCCGCGGTACGGCGAGAGTTCCCTGGCCGATCTGGCTACCTCGCTGCTCGCCTCACTCGGCGCCCCCGGGCCCAACCCCCTCGGGCTAGCGCCCGCCGCCCGGGTGTGCCTGCTGATCGTGGACGG
The DNA here is from genome assembly GCA_035299845.1 of Streptosporangiaceae bacterium. Taxonomy (GTDB): domain Bacteria; phylum Actinomycetota; class Actinomycetes; order Streptosporangiales; family Streptosporangiaceae; genus Palsa-506. The sequence continues at coordinate 933 of DATGVY010000530.1, read as the reverse complement.
CCTCGGCTGGGAGCTGCTGCGGGACCATCCCGCGGCTGCGCCGTTTCTCTCCGAGCTCGCCACCACCGGGCGGCCGCTGACTGCTGGCTTTCCGGCCACCACGGTGACCAGCCTGGCGTCCCTGGGCACGGGCCGGCCGCCGGGCCAGCACGGGATGCTCGGCTATCAGGTCCTGATACCGGGCCAGGGCAAGCTGCTCAACGCGCTGCGATGGGACCGCGGGATCGACCCGGCGGCCTGGCAGCCGGGATCGACCATCTTCGAGCGGGCTACCGCCGCGGGGATTGCGGCGTTCCGGGTCGCGCCGGCCGTCCTGCGCGCAACGGGCCTGTCGGTGGCCGCCATGCGCGGCGCCGACTACCGGCCCGCCGACAGCCTCGGCGCTCTGGTCGCCCAGTCGGCCGCCGCGCTGAAGGAGTCGGACAACGCGCTGGTGATGGCCTACTACGGCGCGCTTGACGGGACCGGCCACACCTGCGGCTGCACCTCGGATGCGTGGCGCTACCAGCTAGGACACGTTGACAAGCTGGCCGAGCAGCTGGCCTCGGCGCTGCCGCAGGGGACGGTACTGCACGTGACCGCCGATCATGGCATGGTCGACGTCTCGCCGCGGGACCGGATCGATGTGGACGCAGTGCCGGAACTGCGGGACGGGGTGGCGCAGCTGGGCGGCGAGCCGAGGGCCCGGCATGTCTACGCGGAGCCAGGAGCGGCGCCCGACGTGCTCGCGGCCTGGCGGGAGGTCCTGGGTGCCAGGGCTTGGGTCGCCTCCAGGGAGGAGGCGATCTCGGCGGGCTGGTTCGGCGAGGTAGCCGGGCACCTGGCGGCCCGGATCGGCGACGTGGTCGCCGCGCCGGCCGGGCCGTGGGCCGTGGTGGCGACCAGGACGGAGCCGCGCGAGTCCGCGCTGATCGGCATGCACGGCTCGCTGAC
>DATGVY010000529.1:0-10534 GCA_035299845.1 Streptosporangiaceae bacterium | reverse complement strand
CAGCGAGGCGGCTGTCACCGCCGGCCGGCATCCCGATCGGCCGTACTGTATCGTCGCCCAGCCAGGCGTTGTCGACCAGACCCGCGCGCCGGCGGGCAGGCACCCGCTGTGGGGCTACTGCCATGTGCCGGCCGGCTCGACGGCGGACATGGCGGACCGGATCGAAGCGCAGATCGAGCGCTTCGCGCCCGGGTTCCGTGACCTGATCCTGGCCAGGGCTGTCCGCACCGCCGCTGAGATGGAACGGCACAACCCGAACTACGTCGGCGGGGATATCAACAGCGGAGCCGGGACATTGCGCCAGACAGTGCTGCGGCCCACGCCGCGGTGGAACCCCTACCGGACCGCGCTGCCGGGCGTCTACCTGTGCTCGGCGTCCACCCCGCCCGGCGGCGGTGTGCACGGCATGTGCGGCCGCGGCGCGGCCCGGGCTGCCCTGGCTGACCTGGGCTGGTCCTGAGGATAGTCAGGTCCGGGCACGGTGAGTCGGGCACGGTGAGTCGGGCATGGTGAGTCGGGCATGGTGATCAGCCCTGCTGCCCTCCCCGCAGGCGAACTAGGTGCTCGCGGAGCACGTTCTCCATCCGGCCGTAGAACTCCACGATGAGCCGCAGTTCGTCGTCGGTGTAGCCGGACGCCATCTCCTGCCAGGCGCGGACCATCGGCAGGAACACCGCGGCGATCTCGCGGACCGCCTTCTCGGTTACCAGGCGGATGACGACGCGGCGCCGGTCGCTGGCATCCCGCTCCCTGCGCACGAAACCCGCCTCTTCAAGCCGGTCGGCGACGCCGGTGATCGACGCCGTCGTGAGCCCAGTCGCCCTGGCCAGCTCGCCAGCCGTCATCTGGCCGCTGAAGCTCAGGATGTTCAGGCAATTCAGGTCGGTCGCGTTGATGCCGATCCGGTCGGCGGCCGCCATGCCCATGAGCTGCATCAGCGCGCCCGTCTTGCGGATCGCGGCGCCGAACTCTGCGGCGAGCACGGCGCGCTCCTGGTGGCCCCCGCCGCCCTCGAACGGCTCGGCCCATGGCACATCCCAGCCACGCTGATCGGCGCCGTTCGGTGGGCCTGGCAGCTCTTCCGACATGTTTCAGTCTCCTATTAATTAGGTTAGCTAGACAATAGTAAACCAAGATGCTAGATTCCCTAGTGTATCCCGGCACCTCCGAGATCGGAGATCACAGTGACGTCCGACGCTCAGATCCTGACACCTTCCGCCCCGGCGGCCGCGCTGGCTGACCCGCGCCGCTGGCTGACCCTCGTCATCTTGCTGCTGGCCGCGTTCATGAACCTGGTCGATGTCTCGATCGTCAACATCGCGATCCCGTCGATCCAGCGCGACCTGCACGCCAGCTATGCCGACGTGCAGTGGGCGCTGGCCGGCTACACCCTCGCCTACGCCCTCGTGCTGGTCACCGGCGGCAGGCTCGGCGACACCTTCGGGCGCAAGCGGCTGTTCCTGATCGGCGTGACCGGCTTCACGATCATGTCGGCCCTGTGCGGCGCCGCAACTGGCCCGGGGATGCTGATCGCCTGCCGCGTCGTGCAGGGGGCGATGGGCGGGATCATGGTCCCGCAGGTGCTGGCCGTCATCCAGGTGATCTTCCCGCCCGCCGAGCGGATCAAGGCGCTGGCAGGCTTCGGCGTGACGGCGGGTCTCGGCGCGGTCAGCGGCCCGCTGCTCGGCGGGCTGCTCATCCAGCACAACCTGCTCGGTCTTTCCTGGCGGCCCATCTTCCTGATCAACGTTCCGGTCGGAATTATCGCCGTCGCCGCCTCGGCGATGCTCGTCCGCGAGTCCCGTGCACCGCGCCCGCCGAAGCTGGACCCGGTCGGCGTCGCCCTGATCACCGCTGCGCTGCTACTGCTGCTCTACCCGCTGGTTCAGGGTCGCCAGTTCGGCTGGCCTGCCTGGACGTTTGCCGCTATGGGTGCCTCCGTCCCTGTGTTCGCGGCGTTCGCCGGCTACGAGCGGATCAAGGCCCGCAGGGACGGATCCCCGCTGGTGCAGCTGAGCCTGTTCCGCGAGCGTGCGTTCAGCGTCGGCATGGCGATCGCGCTGGCATTCTTCCTCGGAATCGCATCGTTCGGACTGGTCTTGACCCTGTTCCTGCAGCTCGGGCTTGGCTTCACGCCGCTGCACGCCGGGCTGACGTTCCTCCCGTTCTCGGCGGGCGTGCTGGTGTCCTCCGGCGCGGCAGCGAGGCTGGCGCCGCGGTTCGGCCGCGGGGTCACGATGGCAGGGGCGCTCATCATCGCCGCAGGCATGGCAGGCCTGATCGTGATCGTGCGTCACTACGGGCCCGCCGTGACAACCTGGGAGATGACGCCTGGCCTGGTCGCGGCGGGCCTCGGCCTGGGCGCGGTGATCGCGCCGCTGGCCGACATCCTGCTCGCCGATGTCCCACGGCAGCATGCGGGCTCGGCCTCCGGCGTCTTCAACACCGGCCTCCAGCTGGGCAACTCGATCGGCATCGCGGCGATCGGCGTGGTCTTCTTCGGCCTGCTCGGCAGCCAGTCGGGTCCTGCCGCCGCCGCGGTCGCGCCGCAGCTGCGGACCGGGCTGGCGGCGGCGAGCGTCCCGGCGCAGTACTCCAGCCGGATCGTCACCCAGTTCCGCGGCTGCCTGCACGACCGGCTGGTCGCCGCTGACCCGACGGTCACTCCCGCCTCGTGCAGGCGCAGCGGCGCGGCCCGCGCGCTCCGGCCAGCCGCCTACCGGGCGATCGCTACCGCGGGCGGGAACGCGGTCCGCAGCGACTTCGCCGCCGCGCTGGAGCGCACCCTCTGGTTCCAGGTCGGCGTGTTCCTGCTCAGCTTCCTGCTCATGCTGGCGCTGCCGCGCCGATCAGGCAGGCGTTCAGCGCACGAAGCCGCGGCGGCCTGACCGGCGGACCGGAGGAGACACGACGGGTTTTAACGGATGGTCGGGCGCCGGGTGTCGCTGGTTCCGCGCAGACATGACCGTGGGACTGGCGGTACCGGCGCCCTGGCGCGCCGGACGTCGCCAGCTGCGCTGTGCGGCGCGTCAGCTGCGGTGTGCGGCGCGCCAGCCGCGCTGCACGGCGATGAGATCGCGGTACCAGCCGAACGAGGCCTTCGGCGTGCGCCGCTGAGTGCTGAAGTCGACATGCACGAGGCCGAACCGCTGGTGGTAGCCCTCGGCCCACTCGAAATTGTCGATCAGCGACCAGACCAGGTAACCGCGCACGTCGACGCCAGCGATGATCGCCTCGCGCACCGCCCGGATATGGCCGTCCAGGTAGCTGATCCGCGGCTGGTCGTCGACGGTCCCGTCGGCGGCTACCGTGTCATCCGTCGAGCAGCCATTCTCGGTAATCCAGACCGGCGGCAGGGCCTGGCCGTACCGCTTCTGCAGCAGTAGCAGCATCTCGGTCAGGCCGGCCGGGACGACCGGCCAGCCGAAGGCCGTCACCGGATAGCCGGGGACGGGCTCCAGCTGGAACGGCAGCGGCGAGTCCGGCAGCGCGGACAGCCGGGTGGGGGAGTAGTAGTTCACCCCGAGCGCATCAAGCGGCGCGGAGATCAGCGCCAGGTCCCCGTCCCGCACGCAGCCGGGGCCGTCGTGGCCGATCCCGAAGGCGCACAGGTCCGGGTAGCCGCCGAGCAGCACCGGGTCGGTGAACAGCCGGTTGTGCAGGACGTCATAAGCGGCGGCCGCGGCCACGTCGGCGGCGCTGTCGCTGGCGGGCCAGGCCGGGGTGTAGTTGTTGGTGATCGCCACCTGCCGAGCCCCGGCCGACCGGAGGGCGGCGCTCGCCAGGCCGTGCCCGAGCAACTGGTGATGCGCGGCAGGCAGCGCGCCGAGCATCAGGGCCTTGCCGGGTGCGTGGATGCCGAGCGCGTAGCCGTAGGCCATCACCACGAAGGGCTCGTTCAGCGTGATCCAGAGCGGGATCCGGTCGGCCAGCCGCTCCGCGGCAAGCGCCGCATAGTCGGCGAAGCGGTAGGCGGTGTCCCTGGCCAGCCAGCCGCCCTTGTCCTCAAGCGGCTGCGGGAGGTCCCAGTGGAACAGCGTGGGCACCGGCGTGATGCCGCGGGCCAGCAGGGCGTCGGCCAGCCGGTCGTAGAAGTCGAGGCCGCGGTCATTGGCGGGACCGGTCCCCTGCGGCTGCACCCGGGGCCAGGCGATGGAGAGCCGGTACGCGCCGATGCCGAGCCTGCTCATCAGCTCGACATCCTCGCGCCAGCGATAGTAGTGATCGGCGGCGACATCGCCGGTATGGCCGTCGCGGATCGCGCCGGGTTGCCGGCCGAACGTGTCCCAGACCGAGTCACCCCGGCCATCCTCCGCAACTGCGCCCTCGATCTGGTAGGCCGCGGTGGCGACGCCCCATGCGAAGCCGGCCGGGAACCGTGGCATCGGAAGATCGTCCACGAGGTGATCGTATGCCGCCGGATGCGGCTCCGCCGCTAGCGCACTAGCCTCGGCGGATGGCCGACCGTGCGTTTGTCCCAGCCGATTTCAGCATCCCGGGCGAGCTGGTTGCGCCGCCGTTCCGGCTTGAGCCGCTGGGGCCGCAGCACAACGGCGCGGACTATGCCGCCTGGACATCCAGCATCGAGCACATCAGCGCGACGCCTGGCTTCATCGGCCGCGACTGGCCGGACCCGGCGATGTCGCCCGACGACAACCTCGCTGATCTCCAGCGGCACGCGGACGACTTCGCCTCGCGGACCGGCTTCACCTACACAGTCATCGAGATCGCCAGCGGCGAGACCATCGGCTGCGTCTACATCTACCCGGCGCGCGGCGAGGGCTTCGACACCGACGTCAGCTCCTGGGTCCGGGCCGACTGGGCCAGCCTGGACACGGCGCTCTACGAGACGGTCAGTACCTGGTTGTCGGCGGCCTGGCCGTTCCTGGCCGTCCGTTACCGGCCAGGCTGACCTCAGGCAGCGTGCTCAGCAGCGGTCGTCGGCGATGTCAAGGTCGCAGAACGCGGCCGCCCTTCGCCGCAGCGGCCCGCGAGCCTGCCGTCGAGCAGGTACGAGGAGTCGTCGAGGCCATCGTGAACGTGCAGCGGCGGCGAGCCGCCGGATGACACGGTCATCTCGATAACCAGCGGCGGCGGACGTGCCGGGCAGCGGCCATGCGGGCTGGTCACGCCCGGGCGATCAGGTAACGGAATGAGTTGTCCTGGCGGTAGCTGCCGTCGGGCTGGCGGCTGCCGGCGAATGCCGCCGCAAGCGCGTCGCGGGTGGCCTGCTCGCCGGCGTGCTCAATGGCCATCCTGGCCGGCCCCGATGAGAGCTGCGTCCGCACCGCGGTGCCCAGGTCGGGATAGATCAGCGGGGTCGGCACCTCGCCCGCCTGCTCCGGGACCAGCCCCGCGGCCTCGGCCAGCTCTTCCAGCCGTCCCGGCACGCTCAGCGCGAACGGTCCCTCCGCGCCTGGCGGGGGCGGCGGCAGCAGGCCGCCGATGGCGGCGAGGATGACGCGGCTCTCGCAGCGCTCGGGCGCACCCCAGATCAGGATCGAGACCGGGGCCCCGGGCTTGGCGACCCGGCGCAGCTCCCGCGCGGCGGCGGCCCGGTCGGCCGCGTACTGAATCGAGTTGAACGCGGTGACGGCGTCGAAGGAGTCTTCGGCGAACGGCAGCGACTCAAGATCGCCCTGGCGCAGGTCAGCGCCAGGAACCCGCTCGCGGGCCACGTCGAGCAACGGACCGCACGCGTCGAACCCGGTCACGGTCGCGCCCCGCTTGGCCGCCAGCTGCAGCGCGAGTCCGCCGCCACACCCGGCGTCGAGCAGCGCCATGCCAGGGCCGACGGCGATCGCGTCGAAGACCGCCTCATAGAACGGCGTGCAGCACGGCTCGTTGAGCTCTGACCAGTCACGAGCACCGGGACCCCACAGTCTTCCCTGCACTTCTGCTGAACCCATTGGTTCGCCTCCTCGGGTCGGATTCCTTGCAGGCATCGTGCGCTCGGCCGTCGCTGGGCCGCATCGGGAAGAACACGTAACGTGCCTGCGGGCCTGGCTACGTGTTTTCCCGAGGGTGTCCCTGCGTCGCCCGAATGGCCCGGTCATCGAGGTACTACGTCGGCGGGTACCGGTGAGATGCTGGCGGCGTCGGCCCAGCCGTCACCTGCGGCCGGCCGGCGGCGTCCCGGCCTCCGGTCCGGCGAAGGCGACGAGCTGGGTTCGTGACCGGGCGGCGGTCTTGCGCAGCAGGCTCTCGATGTGTTTCTCGACGGTGCGGGGGGAGACATGCAGCCGCGCCGCTATCTGCTTGTTGGCCAGGCCCTCGGCCACCAGGCGGAGCACGTCGGCCTCGCGTGCGGTGATGCCGAGCCCGGTCCAGCGGCTCAGCCGGGGCCCGCCGAGCAGCCGGCGGCAGCGCTGCGCCAGCGGGTCGATGCCATAGGCGGCGAAGCACTCGGCCGCGGCCTCCAGCCACTGCTCGGGCTGCCCCCAGCCATCGGCCAGCGCGGGCTCCGCCGCGCACAGCCGCGCCAGGTCGGCCCAGACAGGGTAGTGGACAAGCTCGCCGTCAGCGGCCCTGGCCGCCTCCGTGGCGAGCTGCCGGTCACCTGCCCGCCCGGCCAGGATCGCGTCGGCGAATCCCAGCATGCCGCGGTTCGCCCGGTTGACTGTCACGCCGAGACGGCGGGCTTCCGCGATCGCGGCCGGGGCGCGCGGGTCGCCGTCGGCGGCCAGCAGCAGCGGCCACAGGCCCCGGTAGGTCGCGGGCCCCTGCTGCGGCACCGTGTTCAGGACGGCGATGCCGCGGCCAAAGGCGTGCAGGGCTTCCGCTCGTTCGTCGTCCAGCAGTGCGATCATTCCCCGCCCGCCAGCCCAGGCGCTGCCCTCGACCTCGGGATCACCGGGCGCTGCCGAGTCGGCGAGCGCGAAGAACCGTTCCATCTCCGCGCGCTCCCGCCTGAGCGCGTAGATCTGGCCGAGGAACAGCAGCACGATCGCGCGGAGCTTGGCGAGGCCGAGCCGCTCGCTGATGGCGAGGGCTGATCGAGCGTGCCGTGCGGCCTCGTCGAGCGCGAACGGGAGCATGAAAGCGGCGCAGAGCTGAACGTCGATGACCGCGCCCGTGCTGAGGGCGCCGAGCTCGGCCGCGGTCCGGCGGGCCTCGGCCAGGCGTCCGGTGCCCGCGTGGTCGAACATCTCGATGGTGCCCAGCTCGTGCAGCGCGCGCAGGCGCCAGATGGCCAGCTGAGCGCCATCGGCGACCGCCAGCGCACGCTCGAAGCTGTCCCGCGCGGCGTCGAGATCGTTGCTGCGCTGAGCGCGGCCGAGCAGCTCGAGCGCGTGGCAGCGGACGTCGGGGCTCGCGTCCCCCGAGGCGAGCACGCTCTCGGCCTGCTGGCAGCCCCGGCCGATGTCGCTAGCAGCGAAGGCGACCTCAGCCTCCAGCACCGCCGCCCGGGCGCCCAGCGCCGGGCGCGGGTGGGCCGCCAGCAAGCCTTTCGCGGCATCCAGGTGCACGGTGGCAGCAGCCCACCGGGCGCCATCCACGGCGGCGTGCGCCAGCCGGAGGTGGATCTCCGCGCGCGCTGTCGCGGCCGCACCACCCTGGCCGAGCTGCGCGATCAGGCGGTCGCCGATGGCCATCGCTTCGTCCACCCGCCCGGCCAGCGCCAGCGCCTCGACAAGCAGCGACTCCGCGGCGGCGCGCGCGTCGGCGTCGTCAAGCATCCCGGCGGCACGCCGCAGCGTGTCGGCCGCGGTGGCCAGCGCGCCACGGCCGAGCGATGCCCGGCCGGAGTCGGTCAGCAGGGCGCCCGCCCGCTCCCGGTCACCGGACTGGGCGGCGAGGTCAGCGGCCACGTCGCGCCAGGGGCCGGCCAGCTCCGGATGGGCGGCGTGGACAGCCGCGAGCGCGGCTTCGGCGAGGGCCGCACGCCGCGGCGGCAGCAGCTCGTCGGCGACCGCTTCCCTGGTCAGGGCGTGCCGGAACCGGAAAGCATCACCGTCGACCGCGAGAATCAGGGAGCCGACGCCGCGTTCGAGCGCGCCGGATACCACGCCGGAAGGCAACCCCGTCGCCGAAGGCAGCAGCCGCCAGTCGAAATGGCGGCCGAAGACCGCGGCCATGTAGAGCACCGCGCGCTCATCGCGGCCGAGGCCGGCCAGGCGTGTCCGCACCGTGTCGGCGAAGGAGCTGGGCACTCCCGGCGCCGCCAGCATTTCCTCGACGAGGAACGGGACGCCGTCAGCCCGCTGCTGCACCCTGGCGACGATCTCCTCGCCCGGATCGGCCAGGCACGCCCGCACCATGACGGCAACGTCCTCGTCGTCCAGCCGGCCCAGCGCGAGGCGCGCCGCACCCCGGCGCCCATGCAGCCGGACGGCCAGCTCCATCGCCGCGGACGGCGGCTCGCTTCGGATCGTCGCCAGGCACAGCACCGGCTCGGCCGAGAGATTGTCGCCCAGGTACTCGACGACCCCGAGCGTGTCGGGGTCAGACCAGTGCAGATCCTCGAGCACCACGACCAGCGTGCCCGGCCCGGCCAGTCGCCGCAGCAGCCGCAGCACCGCCTCGCCCCGCACCGCTGGAGAATGGTCACTTCCCTGGCCGTCGCCGACGGTAGGGATAATCGCGCGGAGCGCTGGCAGCCACGGCGCCAGGTCAGGGTCGTCGGGGAAGCTGCGATCCCGCAGCAGCTGGAGCAGCGCCTCGGTCAGCGGCCGGTACGGCGTGCTACTGCTCGCCGGAACTGCCCGCCCCGTGGCCACGGTCGCCGCTCCGGCTATCGCCTGGCTGGCCACCTCGCGGACGAGCCTGGACTTGCCGATGCCCGGCTCGCCGGTGAGAAGGACCAGGCTGCCGGAGCCATTGACGGCGGCGGCGAGCGCCGCGTGCAGCACCGCGGTCTCCGTGTCCCGCCCCACCAGCACGGGGCACAGCGCATCTGCCACACCGACAGTGTGCCCGCGCCTGATCGCTGGTCGCGGTACAACCTGGTGTTAGGCGGCTCCGGCGCCCTCCGCAACGGCCTCGTCGACCTCGGCCTGGCGGGCGGCCAGCTCCGCGGCGTACTTCTCCGCATCGACCCGCTCGGCGATCTCCTCATCGTCGCGCATCAGGGCCTCGAGGTCGGTCTTCGCGGCATCGATCACGCCGAGGTCGGTGTAGGCGTGCCGCACCTTCGGCCCCCACAGCCCGATGTCCTTGACGCACGGCACGATCCGGCTGAACAGCAGGGTGCGGAAGGCCTGCTGCACCGGCGAGTTCTCGGTGAACTCCAGGCACTCCGCCACGTCAAAGCCCATCCGCTCCCAGACCTCCTGGGCCCGGAACCGGTTGCGCATCAGGTAGCAGCCCTCGACGATGAACTCCTCCCGGTCCGCCCGCTCGGCCTCGGTGAGCTCGGCGTAGTAGTCGCGCAGGGCCAGCCGCCCGAACGCAACGTGCCGCGCTTCGTCCTGCATCACGTACGCGAGCAGCTGCTTGACCAGGGCGTTGTTAGCCAGATCCCGGTGTACGCCGAACGCGGCAAGCGCGAGGCCCTCGATCAGCACCTGCATGCCGAGATAGGGCATGTCCCAGCGGGAATCGCTGAGCGCGTCGGCAAGCAGCTTGGCCAGGTCGGGGTTGACCGGGTAGTACAGGCCGATCTTCTCCCGCATGAACCTGGCGTACAGCTCGACGTGCCGCGCCTCGTCCATCGCCTGGGTGGCGGCATAGAACTTCGAGTCCATGTCCGGGACCGACTGCACAATCCGCGCGGCGACTGTCAGCGCGCCCTGCTCACCGTGCAGGAACTGGCTGAACAGCCAGGCGGACAGGTGATGGCCGAGGTCGTCCCGTTCCTGCTGGGAGAGGATGTCCCACTGCCGCGAGCCGTAGATCGGGCAGAACTCGTCGCTCTGCTCCATCACATTCGCCGGGTTCACCGGAATCGACCAGTCGATCCGCTTCGCGGCGTCCCATTGCTTGTCCTTGCCGCGCTGGTACAGGTCAAGCAGGCGGGTCCGGCCGTTGTCGTATTCCCAGTTGAAGCGGGTGGCACCAGTGGCGGGCACATCCCAGGTGCCGGGCGGGACGGGCGTTGTGTAGTGGTCGTAGGTGCTCACGGCGGCTCCCCGGGTGCTTGGCGGCAATCGCGCCTAGCCTCATTACTACTCAGTAGCTTGCGGGAACGCAAGGGCCGATGACCGTGGGGTGATGGCCGGGGGCGCGTGGGGCGGCCCTTGGGGCGGGGGTGATGGCCGGCAGCTTGCGGGGATGCCGGGTCCAATGGGCTGCGGGTGGTGGCCGGGGTGCGGGAGCGCAACGGCCGGGCCCCGGCGCGGATGCCGGGGCCAGGCTCGCTGCAGTTGCGCGGCCGCCGGGCTAGGGCAGGACGCTCCCGCCGCAACGGTCCATGGCCAGCTCGGCCGGCTGACAGGGCCTGGCTGGACTACTTGTGCATCGGGTCCTCGTGATCGGCATGACCGGCCAGCTCCAGCTGGAAGGTGGAATGCTCCACGTCGAAATGCCCGCGCAGGCAGTCCTGCAGCCGGTCCAGCATCGCCCCGCTGCGCCCGTCGGCAAGGATCTCCGCGTC